>NZ_DBNHDN010000027.1:0-4837 GCF_057139185.1 Rudaea sp.
GTTCAAGCAGCAGAGCCAAGAGCAGCAGAATAAGATTCTGCAGAAGCAACAGCGAAAGCAAAAACCATCAACCAACCCGGGGGCCACTCTCAACTAATCCGTGGTCCGAGAAAACCCGGCAGGTCAGATGCGCGCTTCGTGGTCGACACGCTGCAGCAGCATGAACGGCTCGTCGGCGTCGGTTTTCAGCTCGGCATATTTGCCGTCGCCGTCCTGATCGAACGTTTCGACGGGACGGCCGAGCGCCTTGCTCCAGAATTCCGCTGCGTCCTTCAGGTTGTCGGTCTTGCAGTCGAGAACGTAGGCGGAGATGCGGCTACGGTGCATGCACCGGTCCATGCTTTGTCGCTCTGCGTGGCTTCGCCGTAGCCGCGGCGCGACGCTTCGGCGCCGTTTCGAGGCGGAAGCCGCCGGGCAGCAATTCGGCCAGCGTCGCCACGCGCACGTCGCCGCGCGTGTTGCACATGATCACGCGCAGATCCGGGCCGCCTTGCTCGAACAGCACCTGACGGCAGGCGCCGCAAGGCGAGACCGGTTCGGGCGAGTCGGCGATGACCGCGATCATGCGCAGCCCCTTGCGCGCGACGCCGCTTGCGTGCGCCGAGAATACGGCGGTGCGTTCGGCGCAGTTGGTGAGTCCGTAGGAATCCGATTCGACATTGCAGCCGAGCACGATCTCGCTGCCGTAGCGCGCCGCGGCGCCGACCTTGAACTGCGACTGGTGTGCGTGTGCGCGCAGGCGCGCTCTCTTCGCGGCGCTGACGAGCGCGCGTTCGTCCGCAGTCAATCTGGTTCCATTCGTCTCGACTGGCTTCAATCCGTTACGTTTCATCTCATTCCGGATCAGGCTGGGCGCAATGGTATACGCCCGGTCGCGCGTGGCGTCAATGCTTCGGGCTACTCCGCGGCGGCGAGATCTTCGAGCATCGCCTTGAGGAAGCGTGCGGCTTCGCCGCCCGTGCAGGCGCGATGATCGAAGGTCAGCGACAGCGGAATCACGCGATGCGCCTCGATGCCGCCGATCACGGGCACCGCCTCAAAACGCAGCTTGCCCGCGGCGACGATCGCCACGGTCGGCGGCACCACGATCGGTGTCGCATAGCGTCCGGCGAACACGCCGAAGTTCGACAGCGAAATCGTGTAGCCGGTCAGCTCCGACGGCGGGATGCTGCGTTCGCGCACCTGGCGCATCAGATGATCGAGCGCGGTGCGCAGGCCATGTGCGTCGAGCGCGTCGGCGTTGCGCAGCGCAGGCACGAACAGGCCATCGATCGTGTCGACCGCGACACCGATGTCGACGCGCTCGTGCAGCGTGCGCGTCAGGTTGTCGCCGTCGAACCTGGCATTGAGCGCGGGCACGGCCTTGCATGCCGCCGTGATCGCGCGCAGCAGGCGCACGCTGACGTCTTCGCCGGCGCGCCAGGCGTGGATGTCGGCGTCGTCGTTGAGCGTGGTCGGCACGACTTTGGATTGTGCATCGGCCATGACGCGCGCCATGTTGCGGCGTACGCCTTTGAGTTGTTCTGCTCTTCCTTCCCCCCTGCGGAGAAGGTGCCCGGTGGATGAGGGTTCCGGCTCGGCCCGATGCCCGACCGACTTCGAACCCTCACTCGTCGCGCTGCGCGCGCCGGCCCCGCCCCGGAGGAGAGGTGAAGATTCTCCCTTTGCTGCGCTTTTGCCGGATCCTGCGGCGAAATCGCGCACGTCCTTCATCGTCACCACGCCGCCCGCGTCGCTCGGCGCAACATGCGACAGATCGACGCCGAGCTTCTTCGCCAGCGCGCGCACGGCCGGAACCGCCTTGACGCCGCCGACGCTGACGGCGGCCTCGACGACGACGCGGTCGCTGGCCTGCATTTCGCCGACGACCGTACCGGTGTCG
Organism: Rudaea sp.; assembly: GCF_057139185.1. Lineage (NCBI taxonomy): Bacteria > Pseudomonadati > Pseudomonadota > Gammaproteobacteria > Lysobacterales > Rhodanobacteraceae > Rudaea > Rudaea sp. Next base: position 1,883 of record NZ_DBNHDN010000027.1, read on the forward strand.
GGTCGCTCGGCGGGCGATGCCACGGTCGCTGCCGGCGCCGCGTGGTGTCCCGTCGAGTGCGCCTCGGCACGCTGCGGCGCGCTCGCATCGATTTCGAAATCGGCGAGCGGCGCGCCGGTGGCGATCACGTCGCCGTTGCTTCCGTATACTTTTGCTAATTTCCCCGAATACGGCGACGGCACTTCGACGATCGCCTTCGCCGTCTCCATCGAAATCAGCGGCGCGTCGAGCGCAACCGTGTCGCCGGGCTTGACCAGCCACTCGACGATCGTGGCGTCGGGCAGGCCCTCGCCGAGATCGGGCAGGCGGAATGTCTTTGTTTCGCTCACGAGTACCTCAGCGCGCGTGCAGCATGATCAGGGCGACGATCGCAGGCATCGCCTGGAAGAAGAAAATGCGCTTGTTTACCGTCCATGCGCCGTAGATGCCGGCGACGATGACGCAAGTAAGGAAGAAGATCGCGGCATGGAAACCTTCGTGGCCGCCAAGCACGAGGCTCCAGATCAGGCCGGCGGCAAGGAAGCCGTTGTACAAGCCCTGGTTGGCGGCAAGCGTTTTCGACGCCGTGGCGAATTCGGACGTGAGGTTGAATACCTTGCGTCCGAGCGGCTTGTCCCAGAAGAACATCTCGAGCGCGAGAAAGTACAGATGCAGCAGCGCAACGAAGACAATCGGGACTTGGGCGAAGAGATGCATGCGTTTCCCCTGGCGTGGTTCAGCTTGCTTGCAAGGAACGCTTCGCCGCGGCGACGATGCGCGCGACACTCGGCAGATAGTTCATTTCCAGGCGGTACAGCGGCATCGGCACGTCGTAGCCGGCGACGCGCTCGACCGGTGCATGCAGGTCGTACAGGGCGTGCTCCACCAGACGCGCCGCGATCTCGCCGCCGAAACCGCCGGTGTACGGCGCCTCGTGCACGATTACACAGCGATGGGTTTTCTTCACCGATTCGTGGATAGTGTCGAAGTCGAGCGGCTTGAGCGTGGCGACGTCGATCACTTCGGCGCCGATGCCCTCGGCGGCAAGCATATCGGCCGCTTCCAGCGTTTCCTTGACCTGCGCCCCCCAGGTCACGAGCGTCACATCGCTGCCGTCGCGCAGCACGAAGCAGACGTCGAGTGGCAGAGCCTCGCCGTCGTCGGCGACTTCTTCCTTGTACTGGCGATAGATGCGCTTGGGCTCGAAGAAGATCACCGGGTCGGGGTCACGGATCGCCGCGAGCAGCAAGCCGTAGGCCCGGCCGGGCGACGAAGCGATCACGACGCGCAGCCCGGCGATGTTGGTGAACAGTGCTTCGATCGCTTCGGAGTGGTGCTCGGGCGCATGGATGCCGCCACCCCACGGCGCGCGGAATACCGCGGGGCAGGTCAGGCGCCCGCGCGTGCGCGTGCGCATGCGCGCGGCGTGCGAGGCGATCTGGTCGATCATCGGGTACATGAAGCCTTCGAATTGCGCTTCCGCGACGGGCTTCATGCCTTGAACGGCAAGGCCGACGGCTAGGCCGGCGATCATCGCCTCGTCGAGCGGCGTGTCGATCACGCGCTCGGCACCGAATTTCTGCTGCAGACCCACAGTCGCGCGGAACACGCCGCCGTTGACGCCGACATCCTCGCCGAGGACGACGACCGACGGATCGCGCGCCATCTCGTGCGCGAGCGCCATGGTGATGCCTTCGATCAGGTTGATCTGCGCCATCGCCTCAGCCTTTCGCGGCGGCGAGCGCCGCGGCACGCTGACGTTCCAGATCGAGCGGAAGGTCGGCGCAGGTATGGTCGAACATCGCCGACAGCGGCTGTGGCCTGGTCGCGAGGTAGGCGTCGATTTCCTCGTCGACGCGTATGGTGCACTCGGCGAGCCAGTCCTTCTCTTCGTCGTCGGTCCAGGCGTTCATGCCTTGCAGGTAGGCGCGCAGACGACTGATCGGCTCCTTTTCCCACGCGGCCTTCACTTCGTCTTCGCTGCGGTAGCGGCGCGCGTCGTCGGCCGTGGTGTGGTCGGACAAACGATAGGTCACCGCCTCGACCAGGCTCGCGCCGTGGCCATGGCGCGCACGTTTGATTGCGTGGTCGAGCGCTACGCGCATCGCGACCAGGTCGTTGCCGTCCACTTGTATGCTTTCGATGCCGGCGGCGATGCCTTTTTGCGCGAGCGTCTTCGCCGCGGTCTGGTGTGCGCGCGGAATCGAGATCGCGTACTGGTTGTTGACGATGACGATTACAAGCGGCAGCGTGAACGCACCACCGGCATTGATCGCCGCGTAGAAATCGCCTTTCGAGGTGCCGCCGTCGCCGACGGTCGCCAACGCCACGCGCGGTTCCTTGCGAATCCTGAAAGCCAGCGCGGAACCGGCTGCGTGCAGACATTGCGTCGCGATCGGCACGCTCCAGGCGAAGTCGTGCGCAGGGCCGGAGAAGTCGTTGCCGCGCTCGTCGCCGCCCCAATAGAGCAGCACCTCGCGCGGCTTCACCCCGCGCTGGAACTGCGCGCCGTAGTCACGATAGAACGGGGCGAACACGTCGTCTTCGGCCAGCGCCGAGCCGATCGCGACGTAGGTCGCTTCCATGCCCAGACACGAGGCGTAGGTACCGAGCTTGCCGGTGCGCTGCAAGGCGATCGCCTTGCCGTCGAAGACGCGCGTGAAGCACATGAGCTTGTACGCCTCGACCAGCGCGCGCACGTCGCGCGCGAACGCGGGCGCGTCCTCGGTGAGAAGCTTGCCCGATTCGTCCAGATATTGCAGGTATTCGACTTCGAAACTGGCTGCGATGCTCACGCTGCGGCCGTGGATGCGATGCGGAGGTGCTTGATAGCAGTCTTGGCGGAGACTATGCAAGGCGCGGCGCAAAATCGCGGCGCGGGAAAATCGGCGCTGCGGAGACGATCCGCAGCGCCGTGAGGGTTCGCTACTGTGGGGGTGCGAGCCAGCCGACGACATCGACGATGACGTCGGAGTT
>NZ_DBNHDN010000028.1:0-65760 GCF_057139185.1 Rudaea sp.
ACCGTGCTGCTGTGGCTGCTCTCCGAATTGTGGGAGCAGCTTCCGGAAGTCGGCGATATGGAGAAGCCGAAGCTGCTGTTCTTTTTCGACGAGGCGCATCTGCTTTTCTTGGATGCGCCCAAGCCGCTGCTCGAGAAGATCGAGCAGGTGACGCGCCTGATCCGTTCGAAAGGCGTCGGCATCTACTATTGCACGCAGAACCCGCTCGACATTCCCGACGTCGTCCTCGGCCAGCTCGGCAACCGCGTGCAGCACGCGCTGCGCGCGTTCACGCCGCGCGACCAGAAAGCAGTCACCGCCGCCGCGCAGACGTTCGCGCCGAATCCGGCGCTCGGCGACATCACCCAGGTCATCGGTCAACTCGGCGTCGGCGAAGCGCTCGTTTCCACCTTGCAGGAAGGCGGCGTGCCGCTGCCGGTCGAGCGCGCGCTGATCGTGCCGCCGGCCTGCCGCATCGGCACGATCAGCGATGCCGAACGCGCGACGATCCGTTCGCGCTCGCCGGTCGGCGGCAAGTACGACACCACGGTCGATCGCGAATCAGCATTCGAGATCCTCACCCGGCGCGCCGGCAATCCGGCAGCGCAGCCGGCAGGCAACGGCGACGCCGCGAAAGGCGACGCGCAACCCGGCGTGATGTCCGGCTGGGGCAAGGCGATCAGCGATGCGATGTTCGGCACGGGGCGTCGTCAGGGCATGATCGAGACCATGGCCAAGTCGGCAATCCGCAGCGGCGGCGGCCGCCTCGGTACCGTGCTCGTGCGCGGCGTGCTTGGCTCGCTACTGAAGAAATGACCGTGCTTGTCCGATCCGTTGCCGAAAGCACAAGAGCCTGGATCGCGAAGCACGCGGAGAAAGGCTCCAGATCGATGTTTTTCATGCTTCGTGTTCTTCGTGGTCCGATCTTTTCATCCGCGGATTGCCGATTGGTCGTATACGTATGGAAATAGCCACGACCGCAACAGCCGTTGACGCGCGCGCCACAGCATCGGCCACGGCGCGCCCATGAGCCGCTGGCGCCCGCCGCAGGCGGCCTCGACCGCGATCATCACCGCGGACGGACAAGCGCGGCTCAAGGCCGAACTCGACGAACTCTGGCGCCTGCGCCGGCCGGAAGTGGTCAAGGCGCTCGCCGCCGCCGCCGCCGAAGGCGATCGCTCGGAGAACGCCGAATATACCTATCGCAAGAAGCAGCTCGGTGAGATCGACCGGCGCGTGCGCTACCTTTCCAAACGCCTGCCTGCACTGAAGGTTGCCGACGCCCCGTCCACCGACCGCGGCGCGGTCTTCTTCGGCGCCTGGTTCGCGATCGAGGACGAGGACGGTGGCACGCAACGCCTGCGCATCGTTGGCCCGGACGAGACCGACGCACCGAAAGGCTGGATCAGCATCGACTCTCCGCTCGCGCGCGCGGCGCTGAAGAAGCGCGTCAGCGACGAATTCGAGGCGCCGCTGCCGTCGGGCAGCAAACGTTTCGTCGTGACCGAAATCAGTTACACGGGATAGCGTCTGCGCGGACAGGACGCGCCCGCTCGCGACGAATCAGCCCGGGGCATGAGGCGGTGTGGCCTCGATCGCGGCGAGATCTTCGCGCACGCGATCGATCAACCGCTGCGCCGGCCGTTCGGTGGCCGCCACATCGGCGAGCGCTCGCTGCAGCAGCGTAGCGGCCTCGACACGATTCGCCTGCGCCGCCTCCTTCAGTGTTTCCGCAACGATCGCGCTCCCTTCTCCGTACAGCGTGATCGATTGCGCCAGTGCGAGACGCCATTGCGCTTCGGCGTCCCCGGCGCTCGCCCGCGCACCGAGCAGACGCGCCAGCGCACGATGGCTGTCAAACGCAAGCGAACTCAACGGCCGGCCCTGCGTTTCCAGGGTGGCGAGTACTTCGCGCCAGAGCGTTTCGCTGGCGTCGCCATGCTCGGCTTCGGCCAGCCAGGACAGAATTTCCGGCAACTCCGCGAGCTGGTGTTTTCGCGCACTTTCGACGGCGTCGCGCAACAGCGCGGCAGCGCTCGCATCGCCGCGCAACCAGGCCGCGCGCGCCATGCCCGCACGCAAGGCCAAGCCGCGCGGATCGTCCGCGCCGACGTAGGCCTTCAGCGCCTCGGCAAATACCGGCAGCGCCGCCTTGGGCTGTTTCGCATCAAGATAGGCACGGCCCAGCTCCGCGGCATTCGCAGCGCGCCGGAATGCGTTGCCGAATCTGGGGTCGGCGAGCAGGGCATCGGCCTGCGCCAGCGTGGCGATCGCGGCGTGGGCCTGGCGCGCCTCGCGCTGCACCTTGCCGAGCTTGGTCAGGCTGTCGGCAAGATCGCCGCTGACGCCGAACAGGCGCCGCGTACGCGCGACGAGACGCTCGGCAAGACTCACGGCCGCTTCGGGCCTGCCGCGTTTCGCAGCGACGACGAGCTGGTCGGCAAGGATTTCCGTGCGCAGCGGGGCGGTCACCGGCATCATCGCAACGTTGATCGCGTAGACATGTTCGAGCGCGGTCTGCGCCGCGGCGTAGTGCCCGACCAGCAGTGCCGCCTCGAACGCGTGCCAACGCGCCTGCGCCGTGCGCACAGAAACTTCGCCGTAAAACGCGGCGGTGCGCGCGGGTATCGCTTGCTCCAGACGATCGTAGTCGAGCAGATCGCCGGCGGAGCGCGCGAGCAGTGCGCGCGCATCCTCGATCGCTATGCGGCGTGCTTCGTCTCCCGGCACAACGGCGGAGGCATTCTCCAGCACCCGCCGCGCCGTGGCGTAGTCGCCGGTGGAAATCAGGCTGAAGAACCATTCCATGCGCGCATCGTGCAGATCGGCGGGGGCCGCGGAAGGCATCTTTTCCAGCTCGGCCACTGCCTTCTGCCCCGCCTTGGCGGAATCGCGCACATCACCGGCCACGCGGAACAAGCGCCCAAGCGTACGGTACATCTTGACCTTGGCCGGGGGCTGGCCTTGCAGTTCGACGTCGATACGATCGAGCGCGGACTCCGCAAGGTCCAGAACATTGGGTGGATGGCCGCCATTGCGCCATGGCTCGGCCTGGGTGAACGCATGGATCATGAATTCCTGCACCGCACTGGCCGTAGCCGCTTCAGTCGCGGCGCGAGCTGCCTGCCGGCGGGCGATGCCGGCCTGCCACAGGCTGAACGCGGTGGCCACCACGAGCGCGATCGTGACGGTCGCAGCCAGAGCCACGCCGATCCGGTGACGCTGCAGGAATTTGCGCAGACGATATGCGGTACCGGTGCCACGCGCCTTGACCGGCCGGCCTTCGAGATGGCTGCAGAGGTCGGCCTTCAGCGCTTCAGCCGACGCGTAGCGGCGCTCGGGTTCCTTGGCCATGGCGGTTTGCAACACGTGGTCGAGATCGCCGCGCAACGATCTGCCGCGCATCCTGCGCTGCCTGGCGGAGCCGGGCCCCGCCCGTTCCGCCAACGAACTCGCGGTCATCGGCTCGGTGTGCAGGATGGCTTGCTCCAGCGACTCGTTGCGGCGCAATCGGTACGGATTGCAACCGGTGAGCAATTCATAGAGAACGACGCCGAGCGCGTAAACGTCGGTGGCGGTGGTGACGTTGCCGCCGAGGAGTTGCTCCGGCGCCGCGTAGTTCGGAGTGAAAAATTGCAGGCCCGCACCGGTCGCGTTGCCGCCGCTGCTCCCTTCGAGCACTTTGGCAATGCCGAAATCGAGCAGTTTGGGGATGCCGTCGTCATCGACCAGGATATTCGACGGCTTGATGTCGCGGTGCACGACGAGGTTGCGATGCGCGTACTGCACCGCGTCGCAGACCTGCGCGAACAACGCGAGCGTCGCAGCAACATCGAGCCGGTTCTCCACCACGTAATCGGTGATCGGCACGCCGTCGACGTACTCCATCACGTAGAACGGGATATTGGCCTCGCCAACTCCGCCATCGAGCAGGCGCGCGATGTTGGGGTGCTGCAGGCGTGCGAGAATTTGCCGCTCCTGACGAAATCGCCGGATCAGGCCCGGCGTCGGCAACGACACCAGCTTCAGTGCGACGAGTTGCTCGAATTCGCCATCGCTGCGTTCGGCCAGGTGCACCTCGCCCATGCCGCCGCGAGCGATCAGCAGAAGCAGGCGATACGGGCCGAATCGGCGCATGCCTGCGTCGCGGCCATCGTCCTCGCCGGCGATCCACGCCTGCACGCCCGCAAACGGTGGATCGGGCGCTGACAGGCCGCTCGACCGCGTCGGCTCATCCTCTTGCAGTGCGTCACGCAAACGCGCGAGCAAGTCGGAGCGGTCGGCACACCGCCCGACGAGAAAGCTTTCCCGTTCGGACGCCGGCAAGGCGCGCGCTGCGCCGAGCAGCATCGCAAATTTGCGCGGACTGTCCGGTTCGCCGAAATGGTCGGTGTACGAACTCATGCGGGCATCCGCGTGCGAGGCGCGACCATGATATCGCGCGTTCAACCGCAGCGCATGGCTGGCGGATAGGATCGCCCGGCGCGACAGGCACGAAAACAGGGGGTGACCGCATAAAACGATTCATCTTCGTTGCCGGCGTGCCATCCCGGAATGCCGGACAGCGGCAGCGGGCGCAGCTCCAGCGGATCGTTGAGCAGCTTGCCGGCATCGATCGCGAGCGCCAGGCGCTCCGGCATGTCCGCGCACGGCGCGATCGCGATGGCTTTGCCGACCAGCAGTTGCGCTGGCTGCAGCGCATGCTCGAGCAGTGCGTGGCCGAACACGTCGACGCGGATGCGGCCGTCGCTCCACGCGGCCCGCTCGCGCCAGAACAGGCCATGCCAGTCGTGCGCGTTCCACGACGCGAGCAGCGCGGGGTCGTCGATCTGCACGATCACGCCGGCTTCGTCGAAATGGGTCAGCGCACACTGCGCGCGCGTGCGCTGGCGCGGGCCGACCGCCACGATCCCGGCCAACTGGCGCGCGTTGAGCGCCTGCTTGATCGTAGGATAGCGCAGCCAGATCAGCGCATTGAGCAGGTCGTGCCAGTTCCCGGGCCGGGTCGCGATTTCGCCGCGCGTACCGATGCGCTCCTCGTAATGCAGGCCGTCGCGCAGCAGTTCGGCGCTTTGCTCGATGAAATGCGGCAAAGTATTCTTTTGGACATTGTGCAGTTTTCCACGCAATGCGTCGATCTCTGCGACCGCGGGCCACGACGGCGAGCGCAGCAGCGCGCCGAATTCTTCCCAGAACATCAACGGCGGCCGGTCGAACACGGTCGCGTCGACCGCCGCGCGCGCCGGAGCAACGAAACGCACGACGCCGTCAAGCCGCCAGGCGGCCGCTCAAATCGTGCTCGTCCGCCGCCTCGACGAGAACGTCGACGAACTGCCCCGGCTTGAGCTTGTGCCCATCCAGGACATGCAGCAGGCCGTCGATCTCGGGCGCATCGGCCGCAGTGCGTGCGACCGCGCCGTCCTTGCCGACATGGTCGACCAGCGCCTTCAGCGTCGTGCCGATCTTGCGCTGCAAGCGTGCCGCGCTGATTTGCGCCTGCCGGGCCATGAAGCGCTCGAGACGCTCCTGCTTTACCTCCTCGCGCACCGCGCCGGGCAATGCGTTGGCTTTGGCGCCGTCGACCGGCGAGTAGGCGAACGCGCCGACGCGATCGAGCTGGGCGGCATCGAGGAAATCGAGCAGTTCCTCGAACTCGGCCTCGGTCTCGCCGGGAAAGCCGACGATGAACGTGCTGCGCAAGGTGATCTGCGGACACGCCTTGCGCCACGCCAGTACGCGCTCCAGCGTCTTCGCGCTCGCCGCCGGGCGCTTCATCAGCTTGAGGATGCGCGCGCTGGAATGCTGGAACGGAATATCGAGGTACGGCAGGATTTTCCGTTCCGTCATCAGTTCGATCACTTCGTCCACGTGCGGATACGGGTAGACGTAGTGCAGGCGCACCCAGGCGCCGAGCTCGCCGAGCGCAGCGCACAATTCGGTCATGCGCGTGCGCACTTTCCCATTTTTCCACTCGCGTTCGGCGTATTTGAGATCCACCCCGTAGGCGCTGGTGTCCTGCGAAATCACGAGAAGCTCACGCACGCCGTTCTTCACGAGCCGTTCGGCCTCGAGGAGCACTTCGTCGACCGGGCGCGAGACCAGATCGCCGCGCATCGAGGGGATGATGCAGAAGGTGCATCTATGGTTGCAGCCTTCGGAAATCTTCAGGTAGGCGTAGTGCTTCGGCGTCAGCTTCACGCCGACGTCGTCGTTCGTCGCGCCGCGCTTGCGTCTGGCCGGCAGCAGGTCGAGGTGCGGATCGTGCTTCGGCGGGAGCTGCGCGTGCACCGCGTTCATCACGCTGGCGTAGTCCTGCGGCCCGCTGATCGCGAGCACGTCGGGATGCGCCTCGCGGATCACCTCGGCGCGCTTGCCCAGGCAACCGGTGACGATGACCTTGCCGTTCTCTTCCAGTGCCTCGCCGATCGCGTCCAGCGATTCCCGCACGGCGGCGTCGATGAAGCCGCAGGTGTTGACCACGACCACGTCCGCCGCGTCGTAACTCGGCACGATCTCGTAGCCCTCCACGCGCAGCTGGGTGAGGATGCGCTCGGAATCGACCAATGCCTTGGGGCAGCCCAAACTGACGAAACCGACTTTCTGTGTATTCGAAGGCATGAACTTGATCACATTCTGAAACTCGGGAATTATACTTCAGACGACATTTCGCCCCGGTGGGCATGCGGTGCCCGGGACGACCCGGCCGGATTGGCTGCAGGAGCCCTCTCCGTGCGTTCGGTGGCATACGCTCCTGCACAGGCTCAGGGCAATCGCGAATGGATTCAATTCGGACACGGCTCGCCAACCCGGAACGGGCCTTGCGCAACACAGCCACGCGTTGTACCGCATTCGCACTCGCCACCCTGATCTGCCTCGTCGCCCCCGCTCGTGCCGACGACGTACCCGTGCGTGCCCGGGCCGTGGCCACGGCGACACGGTTGTGCGCGCAGGCCGATACCGCCCTGCACCTGTTGCCGCGCATCGCCTGGCAGCTCGGCGGTCTGCGCGCGCGCATCGATGCCGAGCATGCGCTCGCCTTGCTCTACGCCGCGTTTTCGGACGACGTTCTCGCGGATCGGTACTGGCAGGCGATGGACGACGACGCACGGGTCGCCGGAGACGACCAAATCCACGGCATCGGCCTGATCGCACGCATCCAGACCGTACTCGCGAAGGGCGACTACGCCAACGGCCATGCCTTGACCGACGAGTTGATGCAGCTCGCCCGAACAAGCGCGAGCGACGGACTCGCCGCCGCCGCCGAGGAATACCAGGGCGTGTTCGACCGGCGCCGCGGCGATCTCGACGCCGCGCTCGCGCACCAGTCCGTGGCCTTGGCCTTGCGCCGCAGGCTCGGCGACGCGGCCGGCGAAGCCACCGCGCTGACCAACCTCGGCACGATCGCGCGCGATCAAGGCGATTTCGCGCGCTGTCTCGACTACTTCCTGCAGGCGCTGGAAATCCGCGAGCGCATCGACACGCGTCTCGATGTCGCCTATCGAAACGTCGCCCTGCTCTACCGCGAACTCGACGACACGCTGACGACGCAACGCTATTTTGTCAACGCGGTCGAGGCGGCGACACGCTATGCACAGCCCGGCTACTACGCGTCGGTGCAAGGCGCCTACGCCGGATTTCTCAATGACAAAAGCGACTACGCCGCCGCGTTGACCGCGGCGAGCGAAGCGCTGGCGATCAGCGAGGCGCTCGCAAACCGGCCTTCGATCGGCTTCGAGCACCTCGAGGTGGGGCGCGCCCTGCTCGGCCTGCGCCGGCCGAACGACGCCACCCCGCATTTCAACGCGGCGCTCGCGATCGGGCGCGAGATCGACCAGCGCGAACTGGTCGCCCGCAGCGAACTGGCGCTCGCCGAAATCGCCGTCGCCCACGGCGATCTGACCCATGCCCATGTCCTGCTCGATGAAGTGTCGCCGCGCCTCAACGCCGCGGGATTGCGTCCGTATCTCGCCCAGGCCTACGACCTGCGCGACCACCTCGCCGAAGCGGAGAACGACCCGGCGACGGCGCACGAATTCACCCATCGGCATGCGCGATTGCGCGACGAGCTGATTGGTGTCCGCTCATCCCGTTTGCTCGCCGCAATCGAGATCCGCCAGGTGCGCGAGCAGAGCCGGCAACAGCTCGAACTCGCGACGCGCACCAACGAGCTGCAGGCCGAGCGCATCGAGCGGGGCAGGAACGAGCGCTGGTACGGCATGGCGGCGATCGCGGCATTGATCGCGACCCTGGCTGTCTTCGCCATCCTTCTGGTACGGTTGCGCCGGCTCAATCTCGCCCTGGCCGGGCGCAACCAGGAAGTCGACCGGCAGCGCACGGCATTGAGCGATGTGAATCAGAAACTCGAATCGCAAGCACGTTCGCTCTACCAGGCCACGATTATCGACCCGCTGACCGGCGCGCACAGCCGCTCCTACATGCTTGGCGAACTCGACAGGCTGCTTGCCGACTGCCGCAGGATGCAACGGGACCTGACCCTGCTGTTGATCGATTTCGACAACTTCAAGCTGGTCAACGATCGCTACGGCCACCTGGCCGGCGACCGCGTGCTGGTCGAAGCGGTGCACTTCATCCGCGGCGCACTCGAAGCCGACTGCCTGTTCGGACGTTTCGGCGGCGAGGAGTTCATGGTCGCATTCGTCGATCGAGACGAGACGGAGAGCCGGCGGATCGCCGAACGCATCCGCCATGCCGTGGCCGAAAACATGGCCGGCGTCGACCCGCCGGCAACGATCAGCGTTGGCGCGGCGATGTTGCGCCAGATGCCGACGGTCAATCAGGTCGACCTGCTCATCGATGCCGCCGACCGCGCGCTCTACGCGGCGAAGCAGGCCGGGCGCAACCGGGTGGGCGGATTCCGGTCCGCTTGACTTCGCCGGCCACGGATTTACGCTGACTGCCGGTACTTCGGAAGACGGCCATGGGCGACACGATCCAGATCGGCACCACGCGCACGCAATGCATCAGCGCCTACGTTGCAAGGCCCGCGGGCAAGCCGCGCGGTGGCCTCGTCATCGCCCAGGAAATCTTCGGTGTAAATGCGCACATGCGCGACCTCGCCGACCGCTTCGCCGCGTGCGGCTACGTCGCGATCGCTCCGGCGTTCTTCGATCACGTCGAGCATCGCGTCGAACTCGAATACGATCCGGCGAGCTGGACCCGCGCGCGCGCGCTCGTGGCGCAGACCCCGTTCGAGCGCGTGGTCGAGGACGTCGCCAGCGCCGCGGCATCGATCGCCTCGGCGGGAAAAATCGGAGTGGTCGGTTATTGCTGGGGCGGCACGGTCGCGATGCTCGCAGCGATGCGCCTCGGCCTGCCCGCAGTCAGTTACTACGGTGCGCGCAACGTGAACTTCCTGCACGAGCCTTTGCGCGCGCCAGCGATCTTCCACTTCGGCGACCGCGACAAATCGATTCCAGCAGAAGCGGTCGCCCGCCACCGCGCCGAACTGCATTTCGCCGATGCGGTGCCGCGCGAACAGCGCGAGCTCGAGATCTACACCTACCCGGCCGACCACGCCTTCAATCGCGATGCGACCGCGGCGAGCTACGATGCGGCCAGTGCCGCACTCGCGCTGCAACGCACACTCGCGTTCTTCGCTCGCCACCTCGGAGACGGCGGATGAACGAAACGGCATTCGAACTGCATCCCCAGCTCGCGGCGGACACGCATTTCGTCGGCACCCTCGGACTTTCGCGCGTGCTGCTCATGGACGATGCACGCTTCGCCTGGCTCATCCTCGTGCCGATGCGCGCCGGCATGCGCGACTGGATCGACCTGCCGCATGCGCAGCAGCACCAGCTGCTCGACGAGGTCGAACTGTGCTCGCACGCCCTGCGCGCGCTGGTTCGGCCCGACAAGCTCAACATCGCCTCGCTCGGCAACATGGTGGCGCAACTGCATGTGCACGTCATCGCACGCCATGTCGATGATGCCGCCTGGCCCGGACCGGTCTGGGGCGTCGGCGCGCGCGTGCCCTACGGGGCCGGCGCCCTGACCCGGCGAAAGGCCGAACTGCTCGCCCTGCTGCACGCCGCATCGCAGGGATGAGCGAGGCGCGGGTCGAGCCGCTCGGCGAGCGCGCGCTGCTCATCCAATGCGGCGACACGATCGATATTGCGGTCAACGCACGCGCGCTGGCGATCGCGCACGCCGTCACGCGCGCCGGGCTACCCGGCGTCCTCGACATCGCCCCGGCCTATGCCAGCGTGTGCCTGCGCTACGACCCGCGCGCGTGGGCCGATGCGAGCGATGTCGACACGCCCTGCGCACGGCTTGTCGCGGCAGTGGATGCCATCGTCCAGTCCCTCGTTTCCGCCGATGGAGCGGGTTCGGGTGAAGGCGAAGCGCCACGATGGACGGGCGAAGCCACGCACGCCGAGTCGCGTCCCTCCAAGCAAATTTCCACCACGACGCACGACGAGCGCGCACTGGAAATCCCCGTGATCTACGGCGGCGACTCCGGCCCGGATCTCGACGCGGTGGCCGCGCACGCCGGAATGTCGCGCGAAGCGGTGATCGAATGCCACACCGCCGCGGAATATCGCGTCGCCATGCTCGGCTTCGCGCCGGGCTATCCGTACTTGCTCGGGCTCGATCCCGCCTTGCACACGCCGCGTCGCGCCAATCCGCGCACGCGCGTACCGGCGGGCTCGGTCGCGATCGGCGGCGCGCAAACCGGCATCTATCCGCGCGAGTTGCCGGGCGGCTGGCAGATCATCGGTCGCACGCCGCTGGAGCTGTTCGACGCCGCGCGCGCGCCGCCGGCGTTGCTCGCACCCGGCCAGCGCGTGCGCTTTCGGCAGATTCCGGCGTCCGCCCCCGAAAACAAAACGCCAGCTTCGATCACCACCGGCCAGCGTGCCCGACACGATCGGGCGCGCATCACCGTGCTTTCCCCGGGCTTGCTGACCACGGTGCAAGGCGGCGCGCGCCACGGCTTCGGCGCCCTCGGTGTCGGTGGCGCGGGCGCGATGGACGAAGTGTCGTTGCAACTGGCCAATCTGCTGGTCGGCAACGCGCGCGATGCCGCCGCGCTGGAAATCACCCTGCGCGGCCCGCGCCTGCGTTTCGCGCACGACGCGCTCATCGCCATCACCGGCGCGGATGTCGACGCGCGCTGCAACGATGAGCATGTGCCGCACTGGCGGCCCGTGCTGCTGCGTGCCGGCAGCGAACTCAACCTAGGCGGCATGCGCTGCGGCACGCGCGCGTACCTGGCGGTGGCCGCAGGCATCGATCTGCGCGCCGTGCTCGGCAGCAGCAGCACCGATGTCAACGCCGCGCTCGGTCCCTTGCAACGCCCGCTGGCCGCCGGCGATGAACTGCACTGCGCCGAGGCGACACATCCGTTGTGCAGCGAACTGTGGCGGGCATGCGCGACGCACCCATGCGCCGGCGTGGCCGGGCAACGGCATGTCGTCGCGTCGCGTTGGTCGCTCGATGCCGCAGCGTGGTTCGATGCCACCGCGGCGCGGCCGATCCGCGCGCTCGCCGGCAGCCATTTCGCCCATCTCGATTCCGCGTCGCAACGCGCTCTGTTCGGCGCGACATTTCGGGTCGGCGTCGACTCCAACCGCGTCGGCTGTCGCCTCGAAGGTGCGTCGCTGCGGCTGACCGCGCCAATCGAAATGATTTCCGCGGGAGTCGTGCCCGGTACCGTGCAACTGCCGCCCGGTGGCGTGCCGATCGCACTGACTGCCGAAGCGCCGACCAGCGGCGGCTATCCGCGCATCGCGCAGATCGTTGCGGTCGACCTGCCCCATCTTGCGCAACGCCGCCCCGGCGACGCCGTGCGCTTCGTACAAACCGATCTCGCCGATGCGCAAATGCGCTATCTTGAACGCGAACGCGCGCTGGCGACCTTGGAGCATCATCTGCGTTGGCGTTTGCGCGAGGCCTGGTAGAGCAAATGAAGAAACCAAAATGGAGCCTGTCCCGCTGTTTTTTTTTTATCCGCGTCCGTCCGCGCCATCCATAGCAAACCGATTCTGATCCTATGGTCATCGACCTCAACTGCGACATGGGCGAATCCTTCGGTGTCTGGAAGATGGGCGACGACGCCGGCGTGATGCCGTGGGTCAGTTCGGTCAACATCGCCTGCGGCTTCCACGCCGGCGATTTCATGACGATCCAGCGCACGGTCATCCTCGCCGCCGAACACGGCGTCGCGATCGGCGCGCACGTGTCCCTGCCCGACCTGCAGGGTTTCGGCCGGCGCGAGATGGCCCTCTCGCCGGCCGAGGCGCACGCGGCGACGCTGTACCAGATCGGCGCGCTCGCCGCCTTCGCCCACGCGCAAGGCCAGCGCCTGCATCACGTCAAGCCCCATGGCGCGCTGTACAACATGGCGGCGAAGGATGCCCGGCTCGCCGACGCGATCGCCCACGCCGTGCGCGACCTCGATCCGCGATTGATCCTCGTCGGTCTGGCCGGCAGCGCCTTGCCGCACGCCGGCGCGCAGCTCGGCCTCGTCGTCGCCCACGAAGCGTTCGCCGATCGCCGCTACCGTGCCGACGGACTGCTGACACCGCGGCACGAGGACGGCGCCGTGATCCACGAGGTCGACGCCGCAGTCGCGCAGGCGATCCAGATCGCCACGCAAGGCAGGGCACGAACCCGCGACGGCAAACTCGTCGACATTCGCGCAGACACCCTCTGCGTGCATGGCGACCGGCCCGACGCGGCAGCATTCGCACACCGGTTGAACGAAGCATTGCACAAGGCGGGCGTCGGCATCGGCCGCATCGCCGCGTAGGCGCGCGGACACTCGCTGCCACCGTCCCGACGCGCGATTGCCCGCGGCAATGGCCTGCGGAAAACACGAAGGAGGAGAACGTGAACTATTGGCCATTGATCGGCATCGCCGTCGTCGTTGTCGGCTTCGCGCTCAAGCGCAACCCGGTGCTGGTCGTGATCGCCGCGGGTGTCGCCAGCGCGCTCGGCGCGGGCATGAGCATCGGCGACCTGCTCGTCCTGCTCGGCGATGCCTTCGTCAGCAACCGCGCGCTGCTGCTGTTCGTGCTGACCTTGCCGGTCATCGGACTGCTCGAACGCTACGGCCTGCGCGATCACGCGCAGGCGTGGATCGGGCGTTTCCACAAACTGTCGCTGACGCGCCTGCTCGTGAGCTACCTCGCCGGTCGCCAGGTGTTGTCGATGCTCGGCATGATCGATCTTGCCGGGCATGCGCAGACCGTGCGCCCGCTGGTCGCGCCGATGAGCGAGGCCGCGGCCGAGCGCGGCACGCCACTCGACGACGCCGCGCGCGAGGAAGTGCGCGCGCTCGCCGCCGCGACCGACAATGTCGGACGCTTCTTCGGCGAAGACGTGTTCCTCGCCTTCGGCGCGGTGCTGCTGATCCAGGGTTTCTACGCGCGCAACGGCATCGAGCTCGAACCCTTGCACATCGCGCTGTGGGCTTTGCCGACCGCGATCTGCGCGTTCGTGTTGCAGGCCTTGCGCATTGCATGGACGCAACGCTCGCTGGCGCGTCGCTATCCGAACGCGACGCCCACCGGCAAGGGCGACCTCGCGTGATCCACCTCACCCATGTCTACTGGCTGCTCGGCGCATTCCTGTTCGTTGCTGCCGCGTACAACCTGCGCGAACGCCACTGGTCAGCGGCGGCGCTGTGGGCCATCGTCGGCTGCGCATTCCTGTTCGGCGATCAGATTCAGCAGGCAAGCCAGGCGCATGTGCGCTGGCCGGCGCAACTGATGGGCCTCGGCGTCATCGCGCTTGGCGTACTCGCGGCGGCGGGCAAACCGCTGGCGCACACGGAAGATCGTGCGCTGAGCCTGGCCGCGGCGGCGCGCCTGGGCAATCTGCTGTTCGTACCAGCGCTGGCGATTCCGTTCGTTACGCTTGCGTTGGTGCTGGCCGCTCCCTCCCTCGCCCGGCGCGGCATGACGCTGCTCGATGGCACGCAGACGACGCTGATCGCGCTCGGCACGGCATGCGTTGTGGCGCTCGGCGTCGGCCTGCGCACGACCGGCGCACGCACCACTGAAGGCCTTGCCGAAGGGCGCCGCCTGCTCGACATCCTCGGCAGCCTCGCGCTGCTGCCGATGGTGCTGGCCACGCTCGGCAGCGTGTTTGCGGCGACCGGCGTCGGCGATGTCGTTGCCTCGATCGTGTCGGCATTCGTCCCGATCGACAGCCGCATCGCCTGTCTGCTCGCGTTCGCGCTCGGCATGGTGCTGTTCACGATGATCATGGGCAATGCCTTTGCCGCGTTCCCGGTGATGATGGCCGGGATCGGCCTGCCGCTGCTCGTGCACAGGCACGGCGCCGCACCCGCGGTGCTCGGCTCGCTCGGCATGCTCACCGGCTACTGCGGCACGCTGCTGACGCCGATGGCGGCGAATTTCAACATCGTGCCCGCCGTGCTGCTCGAACTGCGCGACCAGTACGCGGTGATCCGCGCGCAGTGGCCGACCGCACTCGCGCTGCTCGTCGTCAACGTGGTTCTTATGGCGGTGTTGGTATTCCGATGAAGCACGCGCAAAAGAAACCGCCGACCGTGCTGGTGACCGGATTCGATCCGTTCGGCGGCGAGGCCGTCAACCCTTCGTTCGAGATCGCGCGCGCACTCGATGGCGAACTCGTCACCGGCCATCGCATCGTCGGCGCGGAACTGCCGACCGAGTTCGCGCGCTCGCTGCCCGCGCTCGATGCGCTGTTGCGCAAGCACCGGCCCGTTCTGGTCATCGCGCTGGGTCAAGCCGGCGGACGCAGCGGCATTGCGCTGGAACGCGTCGCGATCAACCTGATCGACGCGCGCATCCCCGACAATGCCGGCGATCAGCCGGTCGACGTGCGCATCGCCGCCGCGGGCGCCGCCGCGCATTTCACCACGCTGCCGGTCAAATCCATGCTCGCCGCGCTGCGTGCCGCGCACATCCCGGCGGAACTGTCGCAAACCGCCGGCAGTTTCGTCTGCAACCAGGTTTTCTACGGGCTGATGCACCGTCTCGCGCGCTCGCGCAGGCGCGTGCGCGGCGGCTTCGTGCACGTGCCGTACCTGCCCGAACAGGCACGGAAATTTCCCGGCGCGGCCAGCCTGCCGCTGGCAACGATGATCGCGGCGCTGCGCCTGTGCGTGGAAACCGCGCTGATCACGGGCGATGACCTGCACTATGCCGAAGGCGCCACGCATTAGGGCATTTTCGATTCAAGCACTGAAACCTTCCGCCCGCAGGCGAATCGTTTCGCTGCACAACGAATGCCGTCACGATCCGCGTCGCTGAGGCGGCGTTGCGAACGACGTGTCCGGCGCCAGTCGCGCACGCAAAAACGAACGGCGCCACGATGGGCGCCGTTCGAAACACGTGATCGAAGCGGTCAGTGCTTGTTCGGATCGGATTCCGGCGCGGGTGCCGGGGCCGCCGCAGGCGCGGCCTGCGCATCCGCTGCTGGCGCCGCGGCCGGCGCTGCCGCTGCCGGCGCCGGTGCGGGCTCCGGCTCGGTGTAGACCTGCTCCTTGCCGTCCACGTCGAGATAGACCGGCAGCGACATGCGCTTGCCGGTGACGT
Organism: Rudaea sp.; assembly: GCF_057139185.1. Taxonomy (NCBI): domain Bacteria; kingdom Pseudomonadati; phylum Pseudomonadota; class Gammaproteobacteria; order Lysobacterales; family Rhodanobacteraceae; genus Rudaea; species Rudaea sp. The sequence goes on from NZ_DBNHDN010000028.1 coordinate 15,534, forward strand.
AGATCATGTGCCGCTGTTCGTCGTTGGCCTTCTCGGCCTTCTTCACGAGGATGCCCTGGAGTGGCTTGTTCTTGTCCTTGCCGTCCTGGTAGAAGCTGCCGACGGCGCCGTACATGCCGACCTTGTCTACCGTCAGCGCATCGCCGACCTGGTACTTGCCGTCCTTGGTGATCTTGATGATGAGCTTGCCGTCTTCGATGTCGCGCGCAAGGCTGGTGCCTGCGAAGGCCAGGCAGAGTGCCGCGGCGAGAATGGTGATCGTACGACGCATGATGCTTCCTCCGGTTGAACGCTGTGACTACTTCTTGCCGTCATCGGCAATCTGGATGACCTTGAGCCGATCGTCGTTGTCGAGCACGTAGGCCTCGGCCTTGAGGTCGCGCGCGATGCCGGCGAGGCCGGCGACCTGCGCATTGGTGACCTTCTGCTTCTCGCCGCGCTTGAGCAGGATCGTGCGCACCGGCGAGCCGGTGTCGTTGCGGTAGCGGATGTGGTCACGCAGCGTCTGCACGTCGAGCGTGGCGCCGTCGAGATCGAACTGGCCGTCCTTGTCGGCGCGCACGACGAGGTCGTACTGGGTCGGCGATATGGTCGGCTCGGAAGTGCCTTCCTTGATGTTGTCGCGTCCGCAGGCGGCGAGCGCGGCCAGCAACAACGCGAGCGCCACGAGCTTCAGACCACGAGCGGAAATGATGTTGTGCATGTGCCTTGCGTGCCTCGGATTCGTTGGATCGATCGTGATCGTGACGGCCGAAAATGACTCCAGCCTGTCCGCATCATGCCTGCGGCAAGGTGACCCCGCGCTGACCCTGATACTTGCCGCCGCGATCGGCATAGCTTACCTCACAAACCTCGTCCGATTCGAAGAACAGCATCTGCGCCACGCCTTCGTTGGCGTAGATGCGCGCCGGCAGCGGCGTGGTATTGGAGAATTCGAGGGTCACGTGGCCTTCCCACTCCGGTTCGAGCGGGGTTACGTTGACGATGATCCCGCAGCGCGCATAGGTGCTCTTGCCCAGGCACACGGTCAGCACGCTGCGCGGAATGCGGAAGTACTCCACCGTGCGCGCCAACGCGAACGAGTTCGGCGGAATGATGCATTCGGGCGCCTTGACGTCAACGAAACTGCGCGAGTCGAAATGCTTGGGGTCGACGATGGTCGAGTTGATGTTGGTGAACACCTTGAATTCGTCGGCGCAGCGCACGTCGTAACCGTAGCTCGAGGTGCCGTAGGAAATCAGCTTGCCGCCCGACGCATTGACACGCACCTGCCCCGCTTCGAACGGCTCGATCATGCCGTGCTTTTCCGCCATGCGGCGGATCCAACGATCGGATTTTATGCTCACCAACGCTCCGGCTTCGGCTCGACGAAAGGGATGTCATCATACGCGTTGCCGCGCCCGGACTGTAGGGCTTGGTCGAAGCCCGCCCGCTGTCGTACCCTGCCGTTCACTCGCCTTGCCCGGAATCGCGACGTGGCCGCCGTCAATCTGCGCAACATCAGCAAGCGTTACGCCGACGGACGGGTTGCGGTCCGCGATTTTTGCCTGCGCGTGGACGATGGCGAATTCGTCGCCCTCGTCGGCCCTTCCGGCTGCGGCAAGTCGACCATGCTGCGCATGATCGCCGGGCTCGAGACGATTTCCTCCGGCACGCTCGAAATCGGCGGCCGGCCGGCCAACGACCTCGCGCCAAATGAGCGCGACATCGCCATGGTGTTCCAGAACTACGCGCTCTACCCGCACATGACGGCGCGCGAGAACATGGCCTTTGCCCTGCGCATGGCCGGCAAACCGGCGGCCGAAATCACGCGCCGGGTCGAGGAAGCGGCACGGCTGCTGCAGCTCGAACCGTTGCTCGCGCGCAAGCCCGCCGCACTTTCCGGTGGCGAGCGCCAGCGCGTCGCGCTAGGCCGCGCGCTCGTGCGCGAACCGAAGGTGTTCCTGATGGACGAGCCGCTGTCCAACCTCGATGCGAAGCTGCGCGCGGAGATGCGCGCGTCGATCTCGCGCCTGCACCGGCGTCTGGGCGTGACCACGGTCTATGTCACCCACGATCAGGTCGAGGCGATGACCATGGGCGACCGCATCGTGGTCATGCGCGACGGCGAGGTCCAGCAAGTGGCGACACCGATCGATCTCTACGAGCGGCCGGTCAACAAATTCGTCGGCGGCTTCATCGGCTCGCCGGCGATGAGTTTCCTCGCCACGCAATGGAGCGGCGGCGCGTTTGTCGGCCCGGGATTCCGCATGCAGCTGCCGGACACGCGGCGCACAGCGCTGCGCCTCGCCGATGCGCAGGAAGTCTGGCTCGGCATCCGCCCGGAATCGCTCAGCCTCGCCGACGCGGGCACGCCCTCCGCGCACTGCCGTCTCGGCGGCGTCGCCGAAGTCGTCGAGCCGCTCGGTGCGGAAACGATACTCGGAGTCGGCATCGGCGAGGAGCGTGTCGTCGCGCGCATCGAGGGCCACCTGCGCCTGCGCGCCGGCGAACGCGTGACACTCGCGCTCGATCCGGTTCGCGTGCATGTGTTCGACCGCACCAGCGAGCTGAGCCTGGAAGCGGCTGTGTAGCGCCTGCGCCTATCCGGCTGGCGAGAGAAGGCTCAACGCCGCCTCGATTTCGGCGCATCGACGCGGATCGGCGAGCACGTCCGCCACGCTGCAGCCGGAAGCGGGCAACGCCACGATCAACGGTTCGGGCGAGAGCAGGCAAGCGGACATGGTGCGCAGGACTTCGAGCAGCGCATCCTGCGCGTGGTGGGATCCGCGCACCGAGATATTCAGCGTCAGCACGGGCTTGTGCGGGAACTCGACTCCGCCGACGAGCCAGTCGAGCAGGTTCTTGAACGCCCCCGGCACACCGTGGGCATATTCCGGGCAGGCGATCAGCAAGGCGTCCGCCGTCGCGACCCGAGCACGCAATCGCGCAACCGGCTCCGGCAACGCAAGCGCCTCCGTGTCGGGATTGAACGCGGGCAGTTCCGCCATGCCGCGATACAGCTCCAAATCCAGCCCCGCCGGCGCCAGCCGCTGCGCCGCAAGCAGCGCCGCCGTATTCGCCGACGTACGCCGCAAGCTGCCGGAGAGGCAGAGGACCTTCTTCACCCTCACGTGTTCTGCACGACGATCTTCGGAAAACTCATCGCCTTGCTGCGCGCGCGCAGGCTGAGCTGCGCCGCGGTCCGGCGCGCGATCTCGGCGTAGGCCTGCGCGAGCGCGCCGTCCGGATCGGCGGCGACCGTCGGCGCGCCGCCGTCGGCCTGCTCGCGGATGCGGATGTCGAGCGGCAGCGAGCCGAGCAGCGGCACGCCATACTGCTGCGCCATCGCCGCACCGCCGCCGGCGCCGAAGATGTGCTCGGTATGGCCGCAGTTCGTGCAGGTGTGCAGGGCCATGTTTTCGACGATGCCGAGCACCGGCACGTTGACCTTCTCGAACATCTTCAACGCCTTCCTTGCATCGAGCGTCGCGATGTCCTGCGGCGTGGTCACGATCAGCGCGCCGGACACCGGCACCTTCTGGCACAGGGTCAACTGGATGTCGCCCGTGCCGGGCGGCAGGTCGATGACGAGGTAGTCGAGGTCGACCCAGTTGGTGTCATTGAGCAGTTGCGTCAGCGCCTGGGTCACCATCGGCCCGCGCCAGATCATCGGCGTGTCTTCTTCGATCAGAAAGCCGATCGACATCGTCGCCACGCCGTGCGCCATCTTGGCCTCGATCGTCTTGCCGTCCTTGGAATCGGGCTTGCCCGACACGCCCATCATGCGCGGGATGCTCGGGCCGTAGATGTCCGCGTCGAGCAGGCCGACCTTGGCGCCTTCGGCGGCGAGCGCGAGCGCAAGGTTGGCCGCGGTCGTCGACTTGCCGACTCCGCCTTTTCCGGAGGCCACCGCGAGGATGTTCTTCACGTTCGGCAGCGGCGTCAGTTCATTCTGCACCTTGTGTGCATGCACGCGCGAAGCAATGCTGACCGCGACCGATGCAATCGCCGGATTCGCCTTGAGTGCCTCGCGCACCTGCTGCGCAAGGCCGGCTTCCCACCGCGCGGCCGGATAACCGAGCACGATGTCGATCGCGACCTTGTCGCCGTCGGCGCCGATGCCCTTCAGCGCCCCGCTCTCGGCCAGCGTCTTGCCGGTGTGGGGATCTGCGATGGCGCCGACCAGGCGTTCGGCCGATTCCTTGATGCTATGCGTCATGGACAACCCGCGAAAACTGGATAGGATCGCCCATTGTAACCAACCGTGCGCGACCGTATCGATCGGCCGCGCCGTGACCGGGGCCAAACATCAACCAAGGGAGTCGCCATGCGTCCATACATTTTCCTCCTCGCCACCGCGGTCGCCGCGTTCCATGCCGAAGCGGCATTCGCCCTCGATGCGTCCCCGGTCGGCATGTGGCGCACCATCGACGATGCGACCGGCAAGCCGAAGTCGATCGTCGAGATCAGCGAAGTCAACGGCGAAGTGACCGGCAAGGTCAGGGAAATCCTGCAATCGGACAAAGGCCCGAATCCGGTCTGCGACGAGTGCGAAGGCGAGCGCAAGAATCAGCCCGTCATCGGCATGACCATCATCTGGGGCATGAAGAAGGACGGCGATGTCTGGGACGGCGGCACCATCCTCGACCCGAAGAACGGCAAGACCTACGGCTGCAAACTCACGCCCGCCGCCGACGGCAAGACCCTGCAGGTGCGCGGCTTCAAGGGCTTCTCGCTGCTCGGCCGCACCCAGGTGTGGGAGCGCGTTTCGCCCTGAGCGGCACTGCGAATCGTCGGCAACACCCGAAGACGCGGCGGCAAGATCGGCGCGACAAGCCCTCACTCCGTCGCGGCAAAACCTCGCCGGCCTGCGTCCGATGCCAGCGGGTGGTGTAGCGACCTACGCGGCGGCTATCCGATCCAGCGCGGCAGCAAGGTGTCCCACGGTTCGATCGACGTGGCGCAGCTTGTCGAGGCCGAACAGGCCGATGCGGAAACTCATGAAGTCGGCGCGCTCAGCGCATTGCAGCGGCACGCCCGCGGCGGTCTGCACGCCGGCTTCGATGAACTTCTTCGCATTCTGGATGCCCGGGTCGGTGGTGTAGCTGACGACGACGCCGGGCGCCTCGAACCCGGTCGCCGCAACACTCGGAAAACCGCGCGCCGCGAGCAGGGCGCGCGCCTTCGCGCCGAGCTCGAACTGCGCGACGCGCGCGGGCGCGAGGCCCCAGTCGAGCGTTTCGCGCATCGCATCGCGCAGGCGTACGAGGCCATCGGTCGGCAGGGTCGCATGATAGGCATGCCGACCCGTCTCGTAGCCCTCGGCGATCTGCATCCATTTCTTCAGATCGCAGGCGAAGCTGTTGCTCGTGGAGTTTTCGATCGCCGCGCGCGCGCGTTCGCCGAGCATCACCATCGCGCAGCAGGGGGTGCTGCTCCAGCCCTTTTGCGGCGCGCTGATCAGCACGTCGACGCCGGTGGCCCGCATGTCGACCCAGGCGGCACCCGAGGCGATGCAGTCGAGCACGAACAAGGCGCCGACTTCACGCGCGGCGGCGGATACGGTTTGCAGATAGTCGTCCGGGAGGAGGATGCCGCTGGCGGTTTCCACATGCGGCGCGAAAACCAGCCCGGGCTTTTCCGCGCGTATCGCGGCGGCGACCTCGGCCGCGGGGCATGGCGCCCATGGCGCCTGCGCGGCGTCGGACGATGGGCGCGCCGGACAGACGATCGCGCTGCGGCCAAAGCCCCCGGCGTCGAAAATCTGGCTCCAGCGATAGCTGAACCAGCCGTTGCGCACGATCAGCACTTTTTCGCGATTGCCGAACTGGCGGGCGACCGCTTCCATGCCGAAGCTGCCGCTGCCGGGCACGATGACCGCGCTGTGCGCGGCGTAGACCGACTTGAGCATGCCGAGGATATCCTGCATCGCGCCGACGAAGCGTCGGGACATGTGGTTGAGCGCGCGATCGGTGTAGACGACCGAGAATTCGAGCAGGCCGTCGGGATCTACGTCGGGAAGCAAGCCGGGCATGGAATCTCCGTGATCAAAAGGGGGTGTGGATTTTCCGCCGTTCAGGTCGCGCGCACGACCAGCCGGCTCGGCAGCGTCTCGGACGCCACCTTCTCGCCGCGAAACAATGCCAGCGCCTTGCGCGCGAGCAGCACGCCGCCCTCATGCCAGTTCTGGTGCACCGAAGTCAGTGGCGGGATAAAGGCTGCTCCCAGGGGAATGTCATCGTAGCCGATCACGGTCACGTCCTCGGGCACGCGCAGACCGGCCTCGATCAGCGCGCGCACGGCGCCCATTGCGAGCAGGTCGTTGATCGCGAACACGGCGTCGAAGTGCGTCTTCCTGCGCAGCAGCACGCGCACCGCATCGAATCCGGACTCGGCGGTGAACGCCTTGTGGTTGACGACCAGCGGCGCAATGCCGTACGCCTTCAGATGGGTGACGAAGCCGGCGTGGCGCTCGGCCATTTCGGCGTGGTCGGTGTCGCCGAGAAAAACCGGATGATGGCGGCCGAGTGAGACGAAGCGTTCGGCCGCGCTTGCTCCCCCCTGACGATTGTCGCTGCCGACGACGACATGCGCGTCGTCTGCCCCCGGCGCGCCCCAGACCACCATGGGCAAGCGCAGGCGGTCGAACAGATGCACGGCCTGCTGCCTGGCGCCCTGGCCGAGCAGGATCACCGCATCGGCGGCCTGCACCGCCGGGGCCAGCGCGCCCTGGCGGGTGGTGGTCAGCAGTACGCTGTAGTTGGCCGTCGCCAATTCCTGGGCGATGCCGCCGAGCAGCTCGAGCGGATACGGATCCGACATCGGCCGGTTGACGCTCGGCTTCATCTCGACGATCACCGCGATCGTGTGGCTCTGCCGCAGGCGCAGGTTGCGCGCGCTGACGTTGAGCTTGTAGCCGTGCTCGGCGGCGAGCGCACGCACCTTGTCGCGCGTGCCCGCGGCGACGATGCCGTTTTCGCTGAGCGCGCGCGAAACGGTGATCTTCGATACCCCCGCCAGCCGGGCGAGATCGGCCATCGTCAGCGCGCCCGCGGGCGCGGCGGCGGCTTTGTCGTTGCGTCGGGATTTGTGCATGCGGTGAATCGAATCGTGCGATCGGCGTTGCCGAATCCGGATTCCTAGTGTCGCGTTTCGCTGTCGCGCCGTCTATTGCGTGACGGGCGCCGCATGTGCATCCGCAGCAACAGGTATCGGTATCTTGATATCGGTAACATTCGATGCTAGCGTGCGCCTCCAGTAGCCGTCCGGCGACAGACACGCAGCAGCGTACCGGCCGGGCGCACCAGGGAGATCGGATGCCACAGCACCAGTCCGCCACGCACAGGCCTGCGCTTCCGCCGGGGCAAACCGCCGGCGGTGCCGCGTTGCCCGCTGCGGGCGCATGGCGCATCGCGCAGGCGCAGTGGCTGCCGGCACAGGCGGCGCGGGACGAAACCCTGTTCGCGCTTGCCGACGGCGCGCTCGGTGTGCGCGGCGGATTCGAGGAGTCTTCCAGCCCGACCCAGGGCACGTTCATCGCCGGGGTCTGGGAGCGCAACGCGATCCACTATCACGAGCGCCACCACGGCTTCGCGCGTACGACCGATACGCGCGTGCCGGTAGCCGACGCGACCGCGATCCGCATTCTCATCGACGAGGCACCCGCCGATCCCGCGCACGGCGAGGTGCTCGCGTTCGAGCGCACGCTCGACCTGCGCACCGGCATGTTGTCGCGTCGCCTCGCGTTCCGCACGGCCAGCGGCGCGACGTTGGAAGTGCAGGCGCGGCGCATCGTGCCGTTCGCGCATCCGGGCTTGCTCTGCATCCACTGGACCCTGCGCTCGATCGACTATACGGGCGCGGTCACGATCGAATCCTCGATCCTCGGCAACGTCGCCGCCGCAGCGCAAGGCGACGATCCGCGCTTCGGCACGGGCGCCGGGCTCGCCTTGCAGATCGCCGACACCTCGGCCGATGCGCACGAGGCACGCCTCGCGCAGCACACACGCGCCAGCGCGATCGGCGTCGCCTGCGTGCAACGCCAACGCGTCACCGGCGCCGCGTTTTCCGGCGGCGCCACCGATGCCGGCAGCGCGCGCCAGCGCTACACCGCGCGGCTCGCGCCCGGCAGCGAGATAGCGATCGAGAAATACGCCGCCTATGCGTGGACCCAGCCCGGCGGCAGCGAAACCGATGCAGCATTGTATAAATCCGCGCAAAGTACACTCGATGCGGCGATGGCGCAGGGTTTCGATGCGCTCGCGCGCGCGCAGGCGGCCGAATTGGCCGCGTTCTGGAACGACGCGGCGATCGCGATCGATGCCGCCGCGATCGACTCCGTCGCCGGCAACGGCGACGAGCAGGCCCTCGCCTTCAATCTGTTCCACCTGTTCCAGGCGGCGAACCGCGACGGCCGCGGCGGCATCGCGGCCAAGGGTCTGACCGGCGAAGGCTACGAAGGCCACGTGTTCTGGGATTCGGAAACCTTCGTCCTGCCGGTGCTGGCGTTCACCGCACCGCGACTGATGAAGCCGAGTCTGGTTTGGCGCTACCGCACGCTCGAACGCGCGCGCATCCACGCCCGCGAGATGGGCCAGGCGCGCGGCGCGCTGTATCCGTGGCGCACGATCGCCGGCGACGAGTGCTCGGCGCACTATCCTTCCGGTTCGGCCCAATACCACATCAACGCGGCGATCGCGCTTGCAGTGCGCCTCTACGTCGAGGCGACGGGCGATACGGCGTTCCTTGCCGAAATGGGCGCGGAGATGCTGATCGAAACCGCCCGCATCTGGCTCGAGATCGGCTTCTTCAACCCGCGCCGCGGCGGCGCATTCTGCATCTGCGCGGTGACCGGCCCGGACGAATACACCGCGCTGGTCGACAACAACTACTACACCAACCGCATGGCGCAGGAGCATTTGCGCTTCGCCACCGCGGTGGTGCGCCAGCTCGCCGCCGAATCACCGGATGTCTACGCCGCGCTGTCGCGCAAACTCGCGCTGGACGAATCCGAAATCGATGCGTGGTCGCGCGCCGCGCAAGCGATGTACCTGCCCTATGACGAGGCGCTCGGCATCGTCGCCCAGGACGATGCTTTCCTCGACAAGCCGCGCTGGGACATCGCCGGAACGCCGGCGGAAAAATTCCCGCTGCTGATGCACAACCATCCGCTGAATCTGTACCGCTACCAGGTGTGCAAACAGGCGGACGCGCTGCTCGCCTTCGTCCTTGCCGACTCCGCGCACATCGATGCCGCGGTCAAGCGGCGCAGCTTCGACTACTACGAAGCGATCACCGCGCACGACTCGACCCTGTCGCCGTCGACGTTCGCCATCCTTGCCGCCGATCTGGGTCTTCTCGACAAGGCGCAGGCGTATTTCCACGAGAACCTGCGCATCGACCTCGACGATCTGCACGGCAACACCAGCCACGGTGCGCACATGGCGGCGATGGCCGGCAGCTGGCTCGGTCTGGCCTGGGGTTTCGGCGGCCTGCGCGTGCGCGCCGGCGTGCTGCATTTCGCTCCGGCCCTGCCGCCGGGCTGGCGCGGCTATCGCTTCGGTCTGGTCTGGCAGGGGCGCAAGTTGACGGTTTCCGTCGACGCGAACGGCGCGACCTACGCGCTGACCGACGGTGCTCCGCTCGATATCGTCCACGGCGCGGAACGCGTGAAACTCGGCCCCGCCCAAGCGCGCACGCAGGCTTTCAAGCCTTCGCCCGCGGCGCAACCTGTTCTCCTGGCGACAAAACCGTTGGCGCAGAAGGAGTTTGCCGCTCCGATTCCCGGCCCGTTCAAGGCACTGATCTTCGATCTCGACGGCGTGCTTGCCGACACCGCGCATCTGCACCACGCGGCATGGAAGCGCCTCGCCGGCGAACTCTGCCTGGCGTGGAACGATGCGATCGGCGAGAAGCTCAAGGGCGTCGATCGCATGACCTCGCTCGACATCGTGCTCGGCGACGCGGCGAAAAAGTATACTTTCGCGCAGAAACAGGAACTGGCCGAACGCAAAAACGGCTACTACCGCGCCGCGATCGCGACGTTCTCGGCGCAGGACCTGCTGCCGGGCGCACGCGCCGCGCTGCTGGCCGCGCGCGCCGCGGGTTTGAAGATCGCGCTCGCCTCGGCGAGCCGCAGCGCGCGCGAACTCATCGAACGCATGGGCGTGGCCGGACTGTTCGACCACATCGTCGACTCGGCCACGATCGCACGCGCCAAGCCGGACCCGGAAATCTTCCTGCGCGCCGCGCAGGCGCTCGGCGTCGCGCCGGCCGACTGCCTCGGCATCGAGGACGCGCAGGCCGGCGTGGCCGCGATCAAGGCCGCCGGCATGGCCGCGCTCGGCATCGGTGACGCGCAAGCGTTGCGTGCGGCCGACGCGGTGTTGCCCGACCTCACTCATTTCGATCTAGGGAAGTTCGTTGTGAACAAAAAGCCTGTAGACGCTGTAGCTGCAAAGACCTGACCGTCGCGGTTCCGCATGCAGTACACGGATCGTCGACGACAACAACTACATGTACATACCTTGGAGGGAGAACCCATGAAACAGACAAGCACACGCCACCCTAAAACGCACCGCCCGAACACCCTCAGGCTCACCCTGACCACGGCCATTCTCGCCGCGCTCAGCCCCATGGTCGTGGCCGCCGACGCCGCACCCGCAGCAGCGGCGGCGGATCCACAGGCCGCGTCGCCCGACCAAGGCAAGAACGCCGCCAACGCCGCAGCCAAGGATACCCAGTCCCTCGAAGGTATCGTCGTCACCGGCACCGCGACGGCCGGCGGCGTGAAGAAGCTCGATGCGAGTTTCATCATCACCTCGGCCAATGCCGAGCAGATCAAGCAGGCCAACCCGAAGAGCACGGCCGACCTGCTCAAGATCTCGCCCGGAATCTGGCCGGAATCCTCGGGCGGCCAGACGGGCGCAAATATCGAAATCGCCGGCTTCCCGGGCGGCGGCGACGCGCCGTTCTTCACCATGATGGTGCAAGGCACGCCGCTGTACGGCATGTCCTCGCTGTCGTTCATGGATTCGAGTTCGCTCGTGCGTCTCGACGATACCGTGGACCGCGTGGAAATCATCCAGACAGGCCCCGGCGTGTTGTACGGCGCGGGCCAGATGGGCGCGACCGCAAACTTCATCCTCAAGCAGGGCACATCGGAACCTTCCGGCTCGATCGCCGTGACCTACGGCGACGAGGGCATGTACCGGGTCGACGGCTTCTTCGGCGGCAAGCTCGCCGAAGGCTGGTACGGCAGCATCGGCGGCTTCTGGCGCCAGTCCGACGGCGTGCGCAGCCCGCAATTCAAATCGGACGACGGCTACCAGTTGACCGGCACCCTGACCCACGACCTCGACAACGGCTCGATCATGCTGTGGGCACGCACCCTGCAGGACAAGAACCAGTTCATGGTGCCGACACCCCTGATCGAGGATGCACACGGAAACTTCTCGAAATACCCGGGCTTCGACGTACTGACCGACACCTACGGCAGCCGCGCCATCCAGAATGTGCAGCTGATCAATCCCGCCGGCGGCTACGAAAGCGCCAATCTCGCCAACGGCCGTGGCGCCAACATGAATTTCTTCGGCGGCAACTTCGACACCGAGTGGAACGGCTGGCAGATTTCCGACAAGTTCGTATGGAGCGGCGGCAATCTAAATACCAATGCGCTGTTCTCGGGGCCGAACCCCAAGCCACTGGGCGATTTCGTCTATGGCTGCAACTGGTCGGGGGCCGCGGCGTCGGGCTTCTGCGACAGCACCGGCTCGATTACCGACGGCAACACGTTCAATCTGCCGCTGAGCACCAACGTCAATACCAGCGGTTTCCCTCTAAGCCAAAGCATCATCACGCAGGGCTGGTGGTTCATCCAGAAGGACCTGCGCAACCTCAACAACGACTTCCGCGTCAGCAAGGAAATTTTCGATGGCAACACGCTGACCGCCGGCGTGTACCTCGCCCACTACACGGACGACGACAACTGGTCGCTCGGCAACCCGATGCTGATGACCAACACGCCGAACGCGCAACCGATTCCGCTGAGCTACCAGCAGGGCGGCAACACGTACTATCTGACCAACCCGCAGGGCATCTACTACAATTCCGGCCCCGGCTACAGCTACAACATCGTCGAGCACGGCACCGGCAACAACAAGGCGTTCTACCTGGCCGACTCCTGGCGCCTGTGGGATCGCTGGCTGCTGGATGTGGGTAGCCGCGTGGAAAACATCAGCGTCAACCAGCGCACTTGCAATCAGAAGAACGTCAATCTGGACGGCAATCAGTACACGCTGTACGACAATGCTGCGCAGATCTGCGACGGCACGTACACGACGCTGCACTACGACAAGACCCATCCGTCGTTCACCGCAGGCCTGAACTACGAGATCGCCGACAACATGTCCGCCTATCTGCGCGTGTCCAGCGGCGGCCACTTCAACGACTTCGACAATGGCATCCGCGGCTCGAACGGCGATTTCTCGCCGATGCAGAAGATCCGCAACTTCGAGTACGGCTTCAAGTACCAGTCCGACTGGGCCTACCTCGATATCGTCGGCTACCACCGCCAGTTCACCGGCCTGACCTACGGCGCCACCGACAACAACAACGTGCCGCTCGACTGCTCGGGCACGCCCACCGCGACCAGCGGCAAGGCGCAATGCACGGCGATCTACGGCGCGGACACCAAGGGCGTGAACTTCCACGGTGTGTTCACCCCGTTCGAGAACTTCAAGGTCGACACGCTCGTGGCGTACCAGGATGGCCACTACTCGCACCAGAACGGCTATGCCACGCTGACCGACATCAACAACAAGCCGTTCCAGGTCAGCTTCAACGGCCAGCCGCTGCAGCGTCAGCCGAAGCTGCGTTATTTCATCACGCCGAGCTACAAGTTCGTGATCAACGACGACTTCAACATCATGCCGTTCGTCACCTATACCCATGTCGGCCAGCGCTACCAGGATCAGACCGGGCAACAGCCGCTCGGCAAATACGACACCTGGGACTTCGGCATTGTCGCCAACTACGGCAAGAACTGGCAGTTCCGTCTGCAGGGCACCAACCTGACCAACGAGATCGGCCTGACCGAAGGCAATGCGCGCGTCGCCGGCGTTGCCAACGGCCCGGGCGGCATCCTGCTGGCGCGTTCGATCGAAGGCCGCGAGATCAACTTGCAGGCGAAGTACCAGTTCTGAGCAGTTAGCGTTTGTTCGTCCTCTCCGACGAGCGGTCCGGATTGATCCTCCAACGCAATCCGGACCGTCTTTTTTCGTCGTTGTGCGATCATCCTTGATCGCGCGCCCTGCGCCGACGATCATTCCCGCCCGCGCGACAACTTTCGATCGCCCCCACCAGCAAACCGCCGTCCCATGACGAACCGTTTCCGCATGATCCTCGCCCTCGCGTTGATCTACGTGATCTTCGCGATCCTGCTCAACAGTGTCGGCACGGTGATCCTGCAATCCATCGCGACGTTCGGCATCGGCAAACCGCAGGCGAGCAACCTCGAACTGTTCAAGGATCTGCCGATTGCGGTCACCTCGCTGCTCGTGGCCTCGTTTCTGCCGCTGCTTGGCTACAAGCGCGCGATGATGATCGCGCTCGCCATCGTCGGCGCTGCCTGCGTCGTCATGCGCCTGTATCCGACTTTCCATACCACCGAATTGCTGTTCCTGTGCGCCGGCGTCGGTTTCGCCCTGGCGAAAGTCTCGGTGTATTCGTCGATCGGCCTGCTCACGCGCGATCCCGCGGAACACTCGCGCCTGACCAACACGATCGAGGCGCAGTTCATGATCGGCGTGCTGATCTGCGGCTGGCTGTTCAGTGCGTTCATCGATGACGCGAACCCGGCCAATCCAGTGTGGTTCAACGTCTACTGGCTGTTGGCCGCAATCTGCGCGCTGGTCATCGTCCTGCTTGCCACCTCGACGTTGGACGAATCCGCCGCGCACAACGAACGCACGAACAGCATCAAGGGCTCGCTCGCCGAGATGCTGCGTCTGTTCCTGCGCCCGCTGGTCTACGTGTTCCTCATTTCGGCGTTCCTCTACGTGCTGATCGAGCAGAGCTTCGGCACCTGGCTGCCGACGTTCAACAACGAGATCCTCAAGCTGCCGCATGCGATGAGCATCCAGGTCGCGACCATCCTCGCCGGCACCACCGCGCTCGGCCGCCTCGCCGCCGGGCAGGTGCTGCGTCGCGTGCCGTGGTACACCTTGCTCAATGTCTGCGTCATCGGCATGGGCGTGCTCGTCGTGCTCGTGCTGCCCCTCGCGCGCGGCGTGGTCGAGCGGCCCGATGTCGGCTGGCTCAATGCGCCGATCGCGGCGTACCTGATTCCCCTGATCGGGCTGCTGATGGCACCGATCTACCCGGTGATCAACTCGGTCGCGTTGTCCTCGCTGCCCAAACCTTCGCATGCGGCGATGACCGGCCTCATCGTCATCTTCTCCGCGCTCGGCGGCACTCTCGGATCGCGCATCACCGCGATCGTGTTTTCCGCGTTCGACGGCATCCATGCGTTCTATTTTTCGCTGGTGCCGATGACCCTGGTGCTGATCGCTCTGTACTTCTTCAAGCGCGAAACCGACCGTGCCGGCGTAAACGGGCCGATCGCGGTAAGACTTGCCGCAAAATGATCCGGGCGTGATCATCGCCCGATGTCCGCAACCGCCCGCCCGCCCCCGGAAGCAGTCCGCACCATCGACGCGCTGCTGCGCGCGGGCGATTTCCGCGCTGCGCACGAGCAACTGGCCGTGCTCGTCGAAGCACAACCCGACTTCGTCGAAGCCCTGCGCCTGTACGCCGCGACCAAGCAGGCGTTGGGCGATGTCGACGGCGCGGAGCAGTGGCTACGCAAGGCACTCGGACTCGATCCGAACTGGACGCCGACCCTGGCTGCACTCGGCGAGCTCCTGCTGGCCGCGGCACGCGAAGCCGAAGCAGAGCCGTTGCTGCAACGCGCGGCCCGGCGCCTGCCGCGCGCCGCACTCGTGCTCGCACGCCACTACAACGCATCGCGGCGCGCGGGCGAGGCTTTTGCGCTGACCGCGCCGCTGTGCGCCGACGCGCAGGCCGACGCCGACCTCCTCGCCCAGTTCGTCGCCGCGGCGGCAGCGCTCGGCCGCCTCGACGAAGTCGTCGCGAACTATCGCCGCATCGCGCAGGCGCGGTCCGGCGATCCCGACGCGGGTCAGGCGCTGGCGATCGCGCTCGACGCCGCCGACCTGCCCGCGGAGGTCGCGCCGCTCGCCGCGCGCATGCTGGCTGGTGGCCATCGCAACGCCACGCTGTACCAGATTCAGGCGCGCAGCCTGATCGCGCTGGGTGAATTCGGCCCCGCCGAAACCGCGCTGCGCGATTGTTTGCGCATCGATCCGCAGCGCAGTGAGGCGCACGACCATCTCGCCCGCCTCGTCTGGATGCGCAGCGGCGAGGTGGCGCAGGCGACCGCCGCGCTCGACGAAGCATTGCGCCGCTTCCCCGGCGACGCAGCCTTGTGCGGCACGAAAGCAGCCATATTGCAGGGCGCAGGCGATGCGCGCGGCGCCTACGCCTGCCTTGCGCCACGCGCGATGCAGGCGCAGGCACCGCCAGCGTTGCTCGTGCGCTGCGGCCTGGCCGCGCTCGAGTTCGATCCAGCACTTGCCCTGCCGCTGGCCGAGCGCGCCCTGCGCGCCATGCCGGCCAGCACCCCGGCACGCAGCCTGCTCGCCGCCGCGTTGCTCGGCACCGGCGACGCCCGCGCCGCGCTGCCGCATTGCGAAGCATTGCGCGCCGCGGCGGCGGACGATCAATACTTCATCGCGCTGCAAACCGTGGCCTGGCGCCTGCTCGGCGATCCGCGCCATGCCGAGTATTGCGACTATGCACGATGGGTGCTGCCGCAACGCCTGACCGCACCTGCAGCGTGGCCCAACCTTGCCAGCTTCTTCGCCGATCTCGAACGCAGCCTTGCGCGCCTGCACAACCCGCACGGCCATCCGCTGCTGTTCCAGTCGCTGCGCCACGGCACCGAGACCACGGCCGATCTGTCACGCAGCGATGATCCTGCGATCCGCGCACTGTTCGCCACCTTCGATGCGCCGATCCGAAGTTACCTCGAACATATCCTTCACGGGCCCGAACCGCTGCGCCGGCGCAGCAGTGGCGGCTATCGCTTCAATGGCAGCTGGTCGGTACGCCTGCGCTCTGCGGGCTTCCACACGAACCATGTGCATCCGCGCGGCTGGATCTCGTCGGCCTGCTACATCGAACTGCCCGAGGTCGATGCCAACGCGGGCGAGCACGCGGGCTGCCTGACTTTCGGCCAGCCGAGCCTGATCACCACACCTGCGCTGCAGGCGGAGCATGTCGTACGTCCCGAGGTCGGCATGCTCGTGCTGTTCCCTTCGTATTTCTGGCACGGCACGGTGCCGTTCGCGAGCGCGAAGACACGACTCACCGTGGCCTTCGATGTCGTGCCGGAGCAATGATGCCCGCCGCGCGCACGCAGAAATCCTCCGGCAAGTCGGCAGTCTCAGCGCTCGCCTTCGAGCGCATTGAACGCGATCGCGATGCGCGGTTCGTCGGCGTCGTGCGGCTCGACGTAGTGCTCCATCCAGCAGGGAAACAGCACGAGCAGGCCGTCTTCGGGCGTCAGATGGATGTCGCTGTAGCCGTTCGCGACTGCACCCTTCACGTAGCCGTGCACCACGCCGGGACGCGGGTCGCGGAAAACGAACTTGCCCGAGCCGGGCGGCACCTTGAGATAGAAGCTGCCCGAAAGCAACGCGCCTTCGTGTACATGCAGAAAATTGAAGCCGCCGCGATCGTGCATATTGACCCACGCCTGCAGGCGGAAGGCACTTTCGCCCTGCCCCATCTCGCGCAGCGCCGCGGCGCAGCCGGTGCGGACCGCCTGCCGCAACGGCGCGAAGGTCGGGCGTTCGAGCAGGCTCATGTCCTCGCTGTTCCAACCCTGGCGATTCGTGCGGCCGGCCGGCCTGGGACTCGCCGCGCGCAGCGCCTGCACTTCATCGACCCACGCGGCCAGTTGCGTTGCCGCGAACGGCAGGCGCGCCTGCCAGATGCGCGTCACGAACAGATCGTAGGGCCGCAGCGCGGCAGGCGCCTGCGCTTCGCCCGAGCCGCCGAAAGCGGGTTGGGAAAAACCGCCGGGCATCTGCATCGTGAATTTGAAATTGCTCGCCATGCCCCGCTCCGCCGCGCCGTGAACAGGCGCCATATTGTGCGAGCGATGCACACCATCGCAAGCCTTTTGACCGACCTGCGACTCGAGGAATGGCCGTGAAGCCTCTGCATCTCATCGCGTTGCTCGTCTGCGCAAGCGACGCCGCCTTCGCCTCCGATGCGGGCTTCACGCTGACCGCCACTTCGAAGGATTTCGGCAGCTACTTTCCCGGCTACCTTGCCAACGGCTACGTTTCGACGCTGACCGGCCCGCGCGGCACCGAAGGCAATCTTGCGTACATGGTCGGCCTGATGGACTACGCGCAGGACGACATCTCGCGGCCTGCGGCGATCCCGGGCTGGACGCAGATCGACTATTCGACCGGTCGGTCCGCCGCCGGCCATTTCTGGATGAACCAGGTCGATCTCAAGCCGGCCAACTTCCAGGACTACAGCCAGACGCTCGACCTGCACACGGCGACGCTGACCACGAACTACCGCTACATCGACGCCGGCAAGGCCACGACGGTCAAGGTGACCACCTTCGCGAGCCAGGCCTCGCCTCATCTCGCCGCGACGCAACTCTCGCTCACCCCGGACTTCGACGGCGCCGTGGAGCTGTCATTCGTGCTCGACCTGTGGGCCGCGTATCAGCCGCGCCTGCCGCTGGCGAAGTTGAGTGGCGACGAAATGCAGGAAGCCGTTGCCGCACACCAGATGAAGCTCGTCGCGATTCCGCCGGCGACGCCGGACCGCGCGCCGCTCTGGTACCACGGCGACGTCCATGTCGGCCCCCACGACGGCGATGCGAAAGCGCTGGCCCTGTGGCTCGACGGCAAGGCCGAGCAAGGACTCGCGATGGCGCAGGCCGCGGCGATCGAGCTGCCCAAAGGCATGACGGCAATGAGCGCCCTTGTCTACAAGAGCCCGTACCGGCTTGCGCTGAACCTGTCGGTCAAAGTGGAAAAAGGCAAAACCTATACTTTCGTCAAGTATGTGGCAATGTCGCGCGAAGGCTGGGGCGGCGACGCGAAGTCCAACCTCGCGCTGGCCTCGGCCGCGCGCGCAGACGGCTTCGACAAGCTGCTCGCGGCACATCGCGCCGCATGGGCGAACCTGTGGAAGTCCGACATCGTCATCGACGGTGATAAGCAGGCACAGCGCGCGGTGCATGCGGACCTGTACTACCTGCTTTCGTCGTCGACCGCAAACACCGCCTGGGCGGTCGGCGCCTGCGCGCTGACGCCGGGCTACGCGGGCCACATCTTCTGGGATTCGGATTCGTGGGTGTTTCCGGCGCTGCTCCTGCTCCATCCGGAACGCGCCGGGTCGCTCGTCATGTTTCGCGCACGTACGCTCGCGGCCGCGCAGGCGCGCGCGCGCGCGGCCGGTTTTGCCGGCGCGAAGTATCCATGGGAGGCCGATCCGGAAAATGGCAGCGAGCAGACGCCGCGCTTTGCAGGCGTGCTCGGTGAGCGCGAAATCCATGTCAACGCCGATATCGCGATCGCGCAGTGGCAATACTGGCTCGTCACGCAGGACCGCGCGTGGCTGAAGCAGCACGGCTGGCCGGTGATCCGCGACATTGCCGAGTTCTGGACGAGCCGCGTGACCTGGAATGCCGGCAAGCAGCGTTACGACATCCTGCACGTCGCCTCGGTCGACGAGGACTACAACGACGTGCCGAACGACACTTACACCAACGTCGCGGCGGCGAAGGCGCTGCGCATCGCCGCGCAGGCCGCCGCCATCGTCGGCGAAAAAGCCGATCCGCGCTGGGCCGAGGTCGCGGCGAAACTGCATGTTCCGTTCGACACGGCCAAGCAGCATCATCTCAACTTCGACGAAAGCGTGCCGCACGATCGCGACACCTGGGGCGGCAGTTCGCTGCCGATGCTGTCGCTGCCCGCGCTCGACCTGCCGATGAGCCCGCAGGTGCGGCGCAACGACTACGACGAGGCGATCGGTCCTGTCCTCGCGTCGAGCCGCGATCCGAACAGCATGGGTCTTGCGCCGCTGTCCATCGCTGCGGGAACCGTCGGCGACGAAACGCATGCCATCGCGTGGCTGCAGAAGAATTTCACCGGCGGTGTGGTCAAGTCACCGTTCGACGTGCGCACGGAAACCGCGACGAACAATACCGGCTATTTCGTCACCGCTGCAGCCGGCTTTCTGCAGAACCTGATTTTCGGGTTTGCCGGGCTGCGGATCGAGGAATCCGGATTGAACGCGGCCTATCCGCCCATGCTGCCGCCGACGTGGCGATCGATGACACTGAAGAACGTCGCGTTCCGCGGCAAACGCTACGATATCCGCGTGGACCGGGGAGTGGACGGCAAGGCGCGATTGACGCGCACACCGATCATGACGCGCTGAAGTCCGTTGATTGGTCCGCGACGCGGATGGTCGTCACAATGCCTCGATCAACACCAGTTCCGAGGATTCCGGCAAAGCCAGCTTCAAGGTCACTCCACCCTGCATCAACTCGCGGCCGCTGCGCGTGATATCCGCCGAACTGCGATCGCGGAAACTCAATCGATAGTTGCGCCGAGCATTCAGGCCGCTCAGCGGAAAGGTATGGGTCCCCGCGCTCATGTCCTTGCCGTGGAACGCATACAGCACGCCTTTGCCGCGTTTCGCATCGAAGTACTCGATGCCGTCCCAGCCGTTGCCATCCGCGCGCGGACCGACGTGATACAGGTCGGCTTCGCGGATCAGCGGACGCAAAGTCGCTTTGTACAATTCGATCTCCTCTCGTGCCGCGTCGTGCCGTTCCTTGCTCCAGGTCGTCGTATCGAGCATCAGCGTGAACCAGCCCATCATCCCGCTGCGCAGCATGTAGCGGAAATTCTCGATGCGCTTCGCCGGCCACTCCTTCACATAGGTTTCGAGCATCGCCGGCGGCAGCACGTGGCTGGCATCGTAGAACGCCTGCCGATTCGAGACCGGATCGTAGGCATCGACGATCGAGAAATAGTCCGCGTGCGCGGCGCTGCCGAAGTCGACCATGCGCCCGCCGTCATTGCAGACTTCGAGCAGCAGGCCGGGATGATCCTGCCGCAACGCGTCGTGGATGTCGTAGTAGGCGCGTGCGGCGTGGTAGCTCACGTCGGTCGAATTCGGGGCGTCCATCCAGATGAAGCCATCATCCGTATATTTTTTCACCTGTTTCGGGTCGCAGGTCGCGTGCTCGTGGTCGACGCGATCGCAACCCTGGGCGACGACGTAGCCGTCGTGTTCGAGCATGTCGAGCTGGTAGTCGCGCACGAGGCGATCGACTTCCTTCGCCACCCAGGCCTTCGCCGCCGGCACGCCGATGTCGATGGTCAGGCCCTTGAATTCCTCGGGCTTCCAGCCCGGCGGCGGATCGGTCGTGAGCCAGTCGCGGATCGCCGGATCGGCGACGTCGAGCGCGCCCTTCTCTTTGCTGATTCCCGCCTGCGCCCAGTCCACCCACAGACCGAACTTCAGGCCGCGTGCGTGCGCGTAGTCGGCCACCGACGTGAGCCCGTGCGGAAATTTCTTCGCATCGGGATGCCAGTCGCCGACCGCACGGAACCAGCCCGCATCGAGGTGGAACATCTCGAAACCGAGTCCGGCCGCATCGTCGATCATGCGCCGCGCCTGCGCGTCGCTGATCGCCATCGCGCTGCCCCAGCTGTTGTTCGTCGTCCACGGATAGATCGGGTCGCGCTGCGTGCGCGAGTCGTTGATCGCCTCACGAATCCAGCGCTTGAGCACGTTGCCCGCATCGTCGATGCTGCCGCGCGTCGCACCAAGGAACACGGTCGGCGTGACGAACTCGCCGCCGGCCGCCAGCCGCGTACGAAACGGGCCGGGCTCGGGATTCAATCCGGCGCCTCCTTCGAGCATGTCGCCCCGACGTTTCAGCGTCATCGCAGTACGTCCGCTGAATTCAATGCCGAGATACCAGCCGTCGCCCGCCTCGCCTTTGGATCGCACGAGAAAGTAGGGGATTATTTCGCGCGCTTCGTCCTTGCGCGGATGCGCGAACGCGCTCGACTCGCCGCGCCAGTGGTAACCGTCCGCGACGTCGACGAGATGCGTGCCGACCGGTGGCGCTTCACCTGCACCCTTGTCGACCCAAAGCTGCTGCAGCGCCTGTACGTCGGTTTTCCAGCGGAACGTGAAACTGTCCTGCAGCGGGATCCAGACCTCGCGCCCGCCGCGATTCTCGATGTGGGTCGTGTGCTCGAGCGGACCGTGCGCCGCGCGTGCTTGCCACTCCCAGACGAGTTTCAGCTGCGAGCCGCGATCCACATAGACCAGCGACAAGGATTTTTCCTCGACGCGACTGGCCTCGCGATCGAGCTGCCAATGCAAGCGCACGGGCTTTCCGTCGATCGTCGCCGAATCGATCAATGCGGCTGCGCTGGCGCCTTCCAGCACTCGCCCGGCCGCCGGATGCAGCGCGCGCAGGCGCGGCGACGCGGCCCCGGCCTCGACGCTGATTTTCGCATCGCGATTGCCGAAACGAAATGTGTCCGTGCCGGTGGGCAAGGCCGCGATGGCCGGCGCGGCGAAGAGCAAAGCAATGCCTGCGGCGGCCAACGCGCGCGTGCAGCCCACCACCACAGTTTCGAGTCGTGCCGTCATCGTTGCTCCACGAACGCTTCGCGTCCGACCGTATCGCCACGGCGATTTGTACCACCCTCTGGGGATTGCAGGAACCGCCATGCGATAATCCGCGGCGATCTCTCCGGAAACGTCGTCCATGTCCTCGCGCGAAATCCTCGTCACCCACGCCCTGCCCTACGCGAACGGCCCGCTGCATATCGGCCATCTGCTCGGCTATCTGCAGTGCGACATCTGGGTGCGCGCGCGGCGCATGGCCGGCGACAAGGTCGTGTTCGTCAGCGCGGACGACGCGCACGGCACGCCGATCATGCTCGCTGCCGAGAAAGCCGGCCTCGCGCCCGAGCAGTTCATCCAGGGCATCCAGGCCTCGCACGAGCGCGACTTCGCCGACTTCGGCGTGGTCTACGACAACTACTACACCACGCATTCCGACGAGAACCGCGAACTCGCGGGCCTGATCTACACGCGCCTGCGCGATGCGCAGCACATCGAGAAGCGCGCGATCCGCCAGCTTTACGATCCGGTCAAGCAGATGTTCCTGCCCGACCGCTACATCAAGGGCACCTGCCCGAACTGCGGCACGCCCGACCAGTACGGCGACAATTGCGAGAATTGCGGCGCGACGTATGCGCCGACCGACCTGATCGACCCGCATTCGGTCGTCTCGGGGGCGACGCCGGAACTGCGCGACTCGGAGCACTACTTCTTCAAGGTCGGCGATTTCACCACGCTGCTGCGTGGCTGGCTCGCCGGCAAGCTGACCGGCAGCAAGCCGGTCGTGCATTCCTCGGTCGCGGCCAAGCTCAAGGAATGGCTCGACGCCGAAGGCGGCGTGCGCGACTGGGACATCTCGCGCGATGCGCCCTACTTCGGTTTCCCGATTCCCGGCGCGCCGGGCAAATTCTTCTACGTCTGGCTCGATGCCCCGGTCGGCTATCTCGCCAGCTTCAAGAATTGGTGTGCGAAGACCGGTGCCGATTTCGACGCCTGGCTCGCGCCGAACAGTGCGACCGAGATGCATCACTTCATTGGCAAGGACATCGTCAATTTCCATGGCCTGTTCTGGCCGGCGATGTTGCACGGCGCGAAGCTGCGCACGCCGACCGCGCTGCACGTCAACGGCTATCTCACCGTCAACGGCGCGAAGATGTCGAAGTCGCGCGGCACCTTCGTCATGGCACGCACGTACCTCGACGCGGGTCTCGATGCCGACCATCTGCGCTACTACTTCGCGACGATCCTCGGGCCGGCGCCGGTCGACGTCGATCTCGATCTCAAGGCGTTCGAGGAGCGCGTCAATTCGCATCTCGTCGGCAAGTGGGTGAACATCGCCAGCCGCACGGCGGCGTTCGTGCACAAGCATTTCGGCGGCAGACTGGCCGCGACGCTGCCGGCGGACGAAGCGGCGCGCTATGCCGACGCCGCACGCCGGCTCGCGCACTGTGCCGTGCTGTTCGATGCGGGCGAGTTCGCCGCAGCCACGCGCGACATCATGGCGGTGGCCGACGACGCCAACGCCTACGTCGCCGCGAACGCGCCGTGGAACCTGGCCAAGGACGAGTCGAAGTTCGAGCGCCTGCATGCGGTGTGCACGCTCGCGCTGAACTACTTCCGCCTGCTCAGCGTCCATCTCGCACCGATCGTGCCGGCCACCGCCGCGCGTGCACTGGCGCTGTTCCACGAGACGCCGACACGCTTCGACGCGGCAACCCAGCCCCTGCTCGGCATCGCCATCAACGAATTCTCCGTGCTCGCCGCGCGCATCGATGCGAAGAAGGTCGAGGCGATGATCGAGGCGTCGAAGGAGTCGCTGCAGTCCGGCGCCGCCGCAACCGCGGCGCAAGCAACGAAGAACTCGGTCAAGGCCGCGGCAGCGGCTGCACCCGCGGGCGGCAATCCCGCGGCGGCATCCGGCGGTTTCATCTCGATCGACGACTTCGCCAAGCTCGATCTGCGCATCGGCAAGGTCCACGCCTGCACCTTCGTCGACGGTTCGGACAAGCTGCTGCGCTTCGAGCTCGATGCCGGCGAACTCGGCAAGCGCCAGATCTTCTCGGGCATCCGCGCCGCCTACGCCGAGCCTTCGAACCTGGTCGGCCGCAACGTCGTCTTCATCGCCAACCTCGCGCCGCGCAAGATGCGCTTCGGCGTGTCCGAAGGCATGATCCTGTCCGCGGGCACGGGCGATGCGGACCTGTTCCTGCTCGATGCCGATCAGGGCGCGCGCCCGGGAGCGCAGGTGAAGTGAGCGCGCAAACGATCGATTTCGACCACGGCATCAGCGCGATCGACACCGGCTTCGTCCGCCCGCAGTTCGACGCCAGCCACTTGATCATCCACAACGGCCGCGCGGCGTTCATCGACGTCGGCAGCAACCATTCGATTGCGCGCTTGCTCGATGCGCTCCGCGTCAGGGGCCTCGGCGTCGACGCGGTCGACTGGGTAATCCTCACTCATGTGCATCTCGACCACGCCGGCGGCGCCGGCCTTGCGATGCAGTCGCTGCCGAACGCGAAGCTGGTCGTGCATCCGCGTGGCGCGCGCCACATGATCGACCCCTCCGCACTGATCGCCGGCGCAACGGCGGTCTACGGCGCCGAGGAAATCGCGCGCAGCTACGGCACGCTGGTGCCGGTGCCCGCCGCGCGCGTGGTCGAAGCACCCGAAGGCCATATCGTCGATCTCGCCGGGCGCGAACTGCGCTGCCTCGACACGCCGGGGCACGCGCGCCACCACATCAGCATCCGGGATGCGGCCAGCCATGCGTTCTTCACCGGCGACACGTTCGGTTTGTCGTACCGCGAGTTCGATACCGAGCAGGGCGCGTTCATCCTGCCGACCTCGACGCCGGTGCAGTTCGAGCCGGACGCGCTCAAGGCGTCGATCGCGCGCATGCTCGAACACGAGCCGCAGCAGATGTTCCTGACCCATTACAGCCGGGTCGGCGACGTGCCACGCCTCGCGCAGGATTTGCATACGCAGATCGATGCGATGGTCGCCATCGCGACGGCGCACGCGAGCGACGCCGACCGGCACGCGCGCATTGCCGGCGACCTCGCCGCGCTGTACACCTCGCGTGCGCAGGCGCACGGCTGCACGTTCGACGCCGCGCAGGTGCACGAACTGCTGGCCATGGATATCGAACTGAACACGCAGGGACTGGAAGTGTGGCTGGACAAGCAGCGCAAGCCGCAACCGCCGCCGTGACGTCAGAACTCGTCTCGCGCATCGACGCCCTGCTGCCGCAGACGCAGTGCACGCGCTGCGGCTACCCTGCCTGCCTGGCCTACGCCGAGGCGATTGCCGCGGGCGACGCCGACATCAACCAGTGCCCGCCCGGCGGCGCGCAAGGAATCCGCGACCTTGCCGCCCTGCTCGGGCGCGGCGAGAAGCCGCTCAATCCGGCGAACGGCATCGACAAGCCGGCCGAGATCGCGGTCATCGACGAGCAGGCCTGCATCGGCTGCACCAAGTGCATCCAGGTGTGCCCGGTCGATGCGATCGTCGGCGCGAACAAGCTGATGCACACCGTGCTGCGCGAAGAATGCAACGGCTGCGAGTTGTGCATTCCTGCCTGCCCCGTCGACTGCATCGTGATGGTCGTCGACGATGCGCAATCGGATGCCCCGCACAACGCGCGTGCCGATCACTATCGCCGACGCTACGATGCGCGCAATTCGCGGCTCGCGCGCGAGCGCGGCGAACACGAACATGCGATCGCCGCGCGCAAGGCCGAGGTGCATGCAGGTACGCGCAGCGCCGTGTTCGAAGCGATCGCGCGCGCCAGGGCGAAGAAGGAAATGCCCCATCCATGAATGCGGAAAAACGCGCGGAAATCTTCCGCCGCCTGCGCGAGGTCAACCCGAAACCGCGCAGCGAACTCGAATACGCGTCGCCGTTCCAGTTGCTGGTCTCGGTGATCCTGTCCGCACAGGCCACCGACGTCGGCGTCAACAAGGCCACGCGCAAGCTGTACCCCATCGCCGGCACCGCGCAGGCCATCCTCGCGCTCGGCGAGGAAAAGCTGCGCGGCTGCATTTCCACGATCGGCCTGTTCAACGCCAAGGCGAAGAACGTGATCGCGACCTGCGCCATCCTCGTCGAACGATACGCCGGCGAGGTGCCGCGCACGCGCGAAGAACTCCAAGCGCTGCCCGGCGTCGGCCGCAAGACCGCGAATGTCGTGCTCAATACCGCGTTCGGCCTGCCGACGATCGCGGTCGACACGCATATCTTCCGCGTCGCCAACCGCACCGGGCTCGCGCCGGGGAAAACCGTGCGCGCGGTCGAGGACAAGCTGGAAAAAGCCGTGCCCGAGGAATTCAAGCTCGACGCGCATCACTGGCTGATCCTGCACGGCCGCTATGTGTGCAAGGCGCGCAAGCCCGATTGCCCGCAATGCGTGATCCGCGGCTTGTGCGAGTACAAGCGCAAGACGGCGGCGGACATCAACTGAGCGGACGCAACCAGAACCGCAACCGATGCGGCGTCGCCGCGCTCGCGCCGATTTCCTGCCAGTGGATCGCGCAGAACATGTCGTCCTGGCGCGTGTAGCCGCGCTTGTTCCAGAACGCATCGTTCGCACGGAAACCGTCCGGCTTGCGCGGATCCTCGGGGCTGCGCTCGACCGCGCAGAACGCGGTGAGCGCGAAACGCCCCAGGCGCCGCGCATAGCCTTCGCGCTCATCGAAGAAACGATGACCGAGGCGGTAACCGCGGTATTCGTGCAGCAGCACCGATTCGCCGAAGTAGAACACGTCGCCGAGCGCGATGCCGCGGTCGAGGAACGGTTTCTGGAATGCCGCGGTTTCGTCGGCGAGCGGAATTCCGGTCGAAGCGCCGATCACCCGCGTGCCGTCGAGCGCCAGCACGAACAGGCTTTCAGCCGATTTGGCGTAGGTCGCCAGATACTGTTTCTCGTAGTCGCGATCGCCGGCGTAAAGGTAGGGCCAGTCGCGGAACACGGCGATGCGCAAGGCCGCCACGGCATCGAGCCAGGACGCGATCTGCGCGCCGTTGAATGTTTTGATTTCGATCATGCCGGCACGATACCGGTAACCGCTGCGAGAGCAAAGCTCGCGAAGCAACCGCTTGTTGTCTGCCGGGCGCGACCGGCCCGGCGGCCGCCGGGCCGGTCGACGTGATGACGATGCTACTTGAGAACGAGCTCGCGAATCAGCTTGCTGCCGAGGATTTCACGCATCGAACTGCGATCGGCGAACCCCTGGTTCTGCTTGTCGCGGCCACCCTGGAATTTCTCGAGGATCGGGTCGGTGCGTTCGTCGAGATTGTCGAGCGCCGCCATGTTGGCGTAGGTGACAGTAAGGAGCAGATCGGCATCGTGAGGATCGCGTGCATCCTGCCCGTACACGTTGAAACTGACGATGACCTTGGCTTTCATCAATGCTTCGTTGAGCGGTTTGTAGTTGGCGTCCAGCCATTTCATGTAGTTGTCGAACTGTCCGGGCTTGACCTTGACGTAGGTAACCTGCGTTACCGGGCCTTCCTTGTAGGCACGGGCGTCGTCGGCCAATGCTTGTGCGCTGAACAAGCAGGCGCACGCTGCCGCTAGCAACAAACTTGCTTTCATGACGAATCCCCAAAAAATGCCGTCGCGTTGCGCGAACGGTGCGCGACACGCTACGCCGGCACTGCGGGGGTGTCAAAGAATGCAAAGTTCGCGCCGGAGCGGCCGCGGAAATCGGCGACAGCCACGGATAAGTTGTAGGATTGGAGACGCCATTTTCGGACATCCACGAAGCGCCCCATGAACCGCCAATCCCCCGAGCTTTCCGTTCGCCAGATCGCCCATCACATCGACGGCCGCGAGGTCGCGGGTGCCAGCGGTCGCCACGCCCCCGTGTTCGACCCCGCGCGGGGCAGCATCGCCGCCCAAGTCGCGCTCGCGAACACGGAAGAAGTCGGCACCGCGGTCGCCGCGGCGCGGCGCGCATTCCCCGCCTGGAGCGAAACCGCGCCGCTCAAGCGCGCGCGCATCCTGTTCGCGTTCAAGGCGCTGCTCGACGCGCATGCCGACGAGTTCGCCGGGTTGATCACGCGCGAACACGGCAAGGTGTTTTCCGATGCGAAGGGCGAGGTCACGCGCGGCATCGAAGTCGTCGAGTTCGCCTGCGCCGCGCCGCATCTGCTCAAGGGCCAGTTCACCGACCAGATCGGCGGCGGCATCGACAATTACAGCCTGCGCCAGCCGCTCGGCGTCGTCGCCGGGATCACGCCGTTCAACTTTCCGTTCATGGTGCCGATGTGGATGATTCCGATCGCGCTGGCCTGCGGCAACACGTTCGTGCTGAAACCGTCGGAGCGAGATCCCTCACCGTCACTGCTGGTCGCGAAATTGCTCAAGCAGGCCGGCCTGCCCGACGGCGTGTTCAACGTCGTGCACGGCGACAAGGCCGCGGTCGATGCGTTGATTGAACACGCGGATGTGGCTGCGCTGTCCTTCGTCGGCTCGACGCCGATCGCCGAATACATCTACACGCAAGGCACCGCGCGCGGCAAGCGCGTGCAGGCACTCGGCGGAGCGAAGAACCATCTCATCGTGATGCCGGACGCTGACCTTGATCAGGCGGTCGACGCGCTGATCGGCGCCGCCTACGGCTCGGCCGGCGAACGTTGCATGGCGATCTCGGTCGCGGTCGCGGTCGGCGACGTGGCAGACAAGCTCATCGAGCGGCTCGTGCCGCGCATCAACGCGCTGAAGATCGGCAGCGGCCTCGATGCCGGCGTCGAGATGGGCCCGCTGGTCACGGCGACACATCGCGAGAAAGTCGTCGGTTATATCGAGGCTGGAGTCGCCGAAGGCGCGAAGCTCGTCGTCGACGGCCGCGGCCATGTCGTCGCCGGACACGAAAGCGGGTTCTTCCTCGGCGGTACGCTGTTCGACCACGTCCAGCCCGGCATGAAGATCCATCGCGAGGAAATTTTCGGCCCGGTGCTCGGCATCGTGCGCGTGCCGGATTTCGCCAGCGCGGTCGAGCTGATCAACGCGCACGAATTCGGCAACGGCGTGTCTTGCTACACCTCGGACGGCGGCGTGGCGCGCGCGTTCGCGCGCCAGATCCAGTGCGGCATGGTCGGCATCAACGTGCCGATTCCCGTGCCGATGGCCTGGCATTCGTTCGGCGGCTGGAAGCGTTCGCTGTTCGGCGACGCGCACATCTACGGCGAGGAAGGCGTGCGCTTCTACACGCGCTACAAGAGCGTGATGCAGCGCTGGCCCGACTCGATCGCCAAGGGCGCGCAGTTCACCATGCCGGTCGCGCACTAGGCGCCACGGGCGTGGTCGCCGCGCCCGGCGCATGCCGGGGCGATTGCGTCACTGGTGTTCTTCGAGATCGCCGCCGATCCAGGTTGCAACAACCTGCGCCCGATCGCCGAGCGCGACCAGATCCGCCGCATAGCCCGGCGCGATGCGCCCGTGCGTGGCGCCGAGGCCGATGAATTCCGCGGGGTACGTCGACGCCATGCGCAGCGCCTCGTCCAGCGGCACATCGAGCCAGGCGACGGTGTTGCGTACCGCCTGCGCCATGTCGAGCACGGAGCCGGCCAGCGTGCCGTCGGGCACGGTGAGCAAGCCGTCGCGCGCGGTCGCGATCTGACCGTTGATGCGGAACGAGGGATTGTCCGAGCCGACCGGCGACATCGCATCGGTGACGAGGACGATCTTGCCGCGCGGCTTCGCCGCCAGCGCGACGCGCAGTGAAGCCGCATGCACGTGGTGGCCGTCGACGATCACGCCGCACCAGCTCGCGGCATCGTCGAGCGCAGCACCGACGACGCCAGGCTCGCGTCCGCTGAGCGGCGTCATCGCGTTGTAGAGATGGGTGAAGCCACGCACGCCAAGATCGAGCGCGGCGCGCGTCTGCTCGTAGCTTGCCGCCGTGTGGCCGGCGGCGACGACGACGCCGCGCGCGACGAAGGCACGGATCGTCTCGGCCGGAACGCGGTCCGGCGCCAGCGTCAGCAAGGTTCTGCCGTGACGCAGCGAGGCCGCCATCGCGATCTCGTCCGCAGCGGGCACGCGGAACTTGCCCGGATCGTGCACGCCCTTGCGCGCCGGCGCCAGATACGGGCCTTCGAGATGGATGCCGAGCACGCCCGGCACGCGTTGTTCGATCGCGGCATCGACCGCGGCGATTGCGCGCCGCATGACTTCGGCATCGTCGCTGATCAGGGTCGGCAACATGCCGGTCGTGCCATAGCGGCGATGCGCCTGCGCGATGCGACGTACCGCCTCGACGCTGGTGTCGTCGTTGAACAGCACGCCGCCACCGCCATTGACCTGGGTGTCGATGAAGCCCGGAGCGAGGCTTGCGCCTTGCAGGTCGTGCACGCGTTGCGCACGCGCGCGCACGCGCGCCTCCTCGGCGACGTCGGCGATGCGCCCGTCTTCGAGCAACACGGCCAACCCTTCGCGGAAACCTTCCTCGACGAGCACCCTGGCGTTGACCAGTGCAGTTGTGGCCATCAGACGGTCCTCGTGACTTTGTTCAAGTGCGGCGGCATGTCGGGATTGTGCCCGCGCGCAATCGAAAGCGCATTCGCCGCCTTGTAGAAGCCCTGCACCGCAATCAGCGGCGCGCAGACCGGATGCGGCGCGGCCGCGACCGGCAAGCGCTGCGGCTGCGCAGCGTCGGGCGAGGTCAGCCACACCTTCGCGCCGCGCGCGGCGAACTCGTCGGCCACCTCGCGCGTGCCGGCGAAGGACTCGTCCTGCTGGGTCAGGAACAACACCGGGAAATCGCGACCGACCAGCGCCATCGGCCCGTGCTTGACCTCGGCCGAACTGAACGCCTCGGCATGCAGACCGCAGGTTTCCTTGAGCTTGAGCGCGGCTTCCTGTGCCGCGCCCAGACCGAGGCCGCGGCCGACGACGAACAGATTGTTCGCCCCGGCCAGCCCGTCGACCAGCGGCGACCAATCCATCGCCCAGGTCGCGCGCATCGCCGCGGGCGTCGCCTGCAATGCCGCGAACAACGCCTCATCGCCGTTCCAGCGCGCGGCGACGTGCACGAGCGCGGACAACGCGCAAAGATAGCTTTTGGTCGCAGCGACGCTGAGTTCCGGCCCCGCGCGCAACGGCACCACCGTGTCGGCCACCTTGGCCAGCGGCGAATCCTCGATGTTGACGAGTGCGACCACATGCGCACCGGCCTCGCGCGCACCGCTCGCCGCACGCACGAGATCGGGGCTGCCGCCTGACTGCGAGATCGCGATGTAAAGCGCGCCGGCCAATTGCTGCCGTGCCTGATAGATCGAGCTGATCGACGGCGAGGCCGACGCGGTCATCAGGCCGATCTGCGTTTCGAACACGTATTTGCCGAACGTGGCCGCGTGATCCGAGCTGCCGCGCGCGCAGGTGACGATGAATCGTGGCGGCGCGGCCCTCAGTCTTTCCACCAGCGCGGCGACGATGGCGTCGTTGGCGGCGAGTTGGCGCCGGATCGCGTCGGCGGCCTCGCCGGCTTCGTGGTGCATCTTGGTCTGATTTGGCTTCAGCATGTGCTTGACATCGTTGTCATCCAAGTCCGGCATGGTAGCGGGAATTCGTTGCGGGGGAAATCGGAAGCTGCCTATCCGCCATGCAGTTCGGCGACGAAGTCGTAGGCGTCGCCGCGGTACAGCGAAGTGGTGAACTCGACCACGCGGCCATCGTCCAGAAAGGCGCGGCGCTCGATCGCCAATGCCGGACTGCCGGTGTCGCATTCGAGCAGTTCCGCATCGTCCGCACCGAGCGCGATGGCACGCAGGCGCTGCAGCGCACGCGTCGGCCGGCAGCCGATCTGTCCAAGCGCATCGTAAAGCGAAAGCTTGATCGCATTCGGATCGGCGATGACCGCGGCCGGCACGACCGTGGCTTCGACCGCGAGCGGCTTGTCGTCGGCAAAGCGCAGGCGACGCAGGCGGATCACGTCGGCGCCCGGCGACAGGTTCAGCGCCATCGCCTCCTCGGGCGTGACTTCACCGACGCCGCGTTCGAGAAACTTCACCCGCGGCTTGAGGCCGCGCGCGCGCAAATCGTCGGTGAATCCGGTCAGGCGCGAGAACGACTTGACGATGCGCTCGGCGACGAACGTGCCCGCACCGTGACGCTGGGTCAGCAGGCCGTCCTCGACGAGCCCACCGATCGCCTTGCGCACGGTGACGCGCGACAATGCGAGCTTCTTCGCCAGGTCGCGTTCACTGGGCAGCGCATGCCCGGGCGGAAATGCGCCGAACTCGATCGCATTCTGGATCGCGCGGCGCAGGCGCAGATAGGCGAGCGAGCGTCGCGCCTCACCGCCGCGGTCGAGCTTGCGATATTCACCGTACAGGGTCGGTTGCATGCCATCATCATACCAATGAAATACCACTTTTGCCACTCAGCCCGATGCATGTTTCGCGCATGCGCGCACGATACACCTGCTTTTGGCCGTCTCGGGTCCCTATTGCAATGCGGCGGCGGACGATCAGGTACAAAGGATGCCGGCGAGGTCGGCCGCCGAGAGCCGCCGGAATGACGAACAAAGACGGAGTCATCCGCGGGTATTGCCAATCAGTGGTATGAAAGTGGTATCATTACGGCGCAAATTACAATTCTCGAAATCGAGCATCCGGAGCGCACCCGTGGCAGAAATGAAAGTGGTCGACCTGTTTGATCTGGTGATCTTCGGCGGCACCGGCGACCTCGCCATGCGCAAGCTGCTGCCGGCGATGTACCGTCGTTATGCAGACGGACAGATTCCGCCCGACAGCCGCATCGTCGGCGTCGCGCGCACCCACGGCGACGATCCGTCGTATCGCGAAGGCGTGCGTGCGGCGATCGCACAGCACGTGAAGAACGCCGAGGCGGCGACGGTCGAGCGCTTTCTCGCGATGGTGCACTACTTCGGCCTCGACGCGACCCAGGACACCGGCTGGAACGAATTCGAAGCCGACCTCAAATCACGCGCCGGTCGGGTGCGCGTGTTCTATCTGTCGACGAGCCCGAGTCTGTTCGTGGCGATCTGCAACCGCCTGCGCGCGCACGGCCTCAACGGCGACGATGCGCGCGTCGTGATCGAGAAACCGATCGGCAGCGATCTGGCCAGCGCGACCGTGATCAACAACGACGTCGCCAGCGCGTTCGACGAACGGCACGTGTTCCGCATCGACCACTATCTCGGCAAGGAGACGGTGCAGAATCTGCTCGCATTGCGTTTCGGCAACGTGCTGTTCGAGCCGCTGTGGAACGCCCGCCGCATCGACCACGTGCAGATTACCGTCGCCGAGACGGTCGGCCTGGAAAAACGCGGCGCCTACTACGACAACGCCGGCGCCTTGCGCGACATGGTGCAGAACCATCTGCTGCAGCTGCTCTGCATGGTCGCGATGGAGCCGCCTGCCTCGCTCGATGCCGACGCGGTGCGCGACGAGAAACTCAAGGTGCTGCGCTCGCTTAAACCCATCGACCAGAACAACGCGATCATCAGCACCGTGCGCGGCCAGTACCGCGCAGGCGCGAGCAACGGCGGCGCGGTGCCGGGTTATCTCGAGGATCTCGGCAAGCCGAGCTCGAATACCGACACCTTCGTCGCGATCAAGGCCGAGGTCGACAACTGGCGCTGGGCCGGCGTGCCGTTCTACCTGCGCACCGGCAAGCGCCTGCCCGCGCGCGTGTCTGAAATCGTCATCCAGTTCCGCCAGATCCCGCATTCCATCTTCGCCCCGAGCGCGGGCCCGGTCGCCCCGAACAGGCTCGTGCTGCGCCTGCAGCCCGACGAAGGCGTGAAACTGTGGCTGATGATCAAGTCGCCCGGCCCCGGCGGGCTGCGCCTGCAGGAAGTGCCGCTGGACATGAGCTTCGCCGAAGCATTCGGCGTGTCGCAGCCCGACGCCTACGAGCGCCTGCTGCTCGACGTCGTGCGCGGAAATCTGACGTTGTTCATGCGCCGCGACGAAGTCGAGGCTGCATGGAGCTGGGTCGATCCGATCCTCGCCGCATGGAAGGCCAACCCCGAGGCGCCCAAGCCGTACACCGCGGGCACCTGGGGTCCGAGCGCCGCCATCGCGCTGATCGAACGCGACGGCCGTACCTGGCACGACGCGGACACGAACGACGCATGAACGCGCTCGACTGCCAGCGCTACGCGGACGGCGCGCAGCTCGCCGCAGCGCTTGCCGCGGCAGTGGCCGGTGATCTCGCGCAAGGCATCGCCGCGAACGGTACGGCGCTGCTTGCGGTGTCGGGCGGCAAGACGCCGCCGCGTTTTTTCCAGGCGCTTTCGCAGCAAGCGATCGACTGGAGCAGCGTCGTCGTCACCCTCGTCGACGAACGCTGGGTGGCGCCCGACGACGCACGCTCCAACGCCGGCCTCGTGCACGCGAACCTGTTGCAGGGGCGCGCCGCCGTCGCGCGCTTCGTGCCGCTTTACACCGCTGATGCGGCGACCCCGGAACAGGGAGCGCCCGCGATCGCCGCCGCCCTCGCCGCCCTGCGCCCACCGTTCGACGCGCTCGTGCTCGGCATGGGCGACGACGGCCACACCGCTTCGTTCTTCCCCGGCGGCGACCATCTTGCCGCGGCGACCGATCCGCGCAGCGATGCCATCGTCCTGCCGATGCGCGCGCAAGGCGCCGGCGAGCCGCGCATCACGCTGACCCTGCCCGCGATCCTGCGCAGCCGCGCGATCTATCTGCACATCGAAGGCGAACGCAAACGCAAGGTGCTCGAAGCCGCACGCCACGCCGCCAGCACGTATCCGGTCAGCACTGTGCTGCGCAACGCTCGCGCGCCAGTAAAGGTGTATTGGTGCCCGTGAATGCAACAGGAAATGAGTTTTTTGCCACGGATTGCACCGATGAACACGGATCGGGAATATTTGGATTGCTTCGATCCATTCGTGTTCAACCGTGTGATCCGTGACCAATGCTCTTCATCCATTTCACGAGTCAGAAGGTCACGATTTAAAAACGAAGGCGTGAAGTCATGTCATTGAACCCCACCATCGCAAAAGTCACCGCACGCATCGCCGAGCGCAGCCGCGCCACGCGCGAGGCCTACCTCGACAAGATCGGCCGCGCACGCGGCCACGGCCCGCAT
Source organism: Rudaea sp. (assembly GCF_057139185.1). NCBI lineage: Bacteria > Pseudomonadati > Pseudomonadota > Gammaproteobacteria > Lysobacterales > Rhodanobacteraceae > Rudaea > Rudaea sp. Next base: position 50,374 of record NZ_DBNHDN010000028.1, read on the forward strand.
CGCAAGCGCCTGTCCTGCGGCAACCTCGCGCACGGCTTCGCCGCCTGCGGCAGCGACGACAAGGCGACGATCCGCGCCAACGCACGCGCGAACATCGGCATCGTCAGCGCCTACAACGACATGCTTTCGGCGCACCAGCCCTACGAAACCTACCCCGAGTTGATCCGCCGCACCGCGCGCGCGGTCGGCGCGACCGCGCAGGTCGCCGGCGGCGTACCGGCGATGTGCGACGGCGTAACCCAGGGCCAACCCGGCATGGAGATGAGTCTGTTCTCGCGCGACGTGATCGCGCTCGCCACGGCGGTGTCGCTGTCGCACGACATGTTCGACGCGGCGCTGTACCTCGGCATCTGCGACAAGATCGTGCCCGGCCTGATGATCGGCGCACTGACCTTCGGCCACCTGCCCGGTATCTTCGTGCCGTCCGGGCCGATGCCGAGCGGCATTCCGAACGATCAGAAATCGAAAGTGCGCCAGCTCTACGCCGAGGGCAAGGCCAGCCGCGACGAACTGCTCGACGCCGAAGCCGCTTCGTACCACGCGCCCGGCACCTGCACGTTCTACGGCACGGCGAACTCGAACCAGATGCTGATGGAACTGATGGGCCTGCATCTGCCGGGCGCGAGCTTCGTTGCGCCGAACTCGGCGCTGCGCGAAGCACTGACCGCCGCCGCGGTCGAACGCGCCGCCGCGATCACCGCGCTAGGCGACGAATACATGCCGCTCGGCCGCATCGTCGACGAGCGCGCGCTGGTCAACGGCATTGCCGGCCTGCATGCGACCGGCGGTTCGACCAACCTGCTGCTGCACATCGTCGCGATCGCGCGTGCCGCCGGCATCATCGTCACACTCGAAGACTTCGACGCGATCGCGAGCGCCGTGCCGTTGCTCGCGCGCGTGTACCCGAACGGCAAGGCCGACGTGAACCAGTTGCATGCCGCCGGCGGCCTGAATTTTCTCATTGCGCAACTGCTCGATGCGGGACTCGTCCACGCCGATGTCAACACCGTGAACGGCACCGGTCTCGACGGCTATCGCAAGCACGCGCTGCTCGATGCAGAGAAAAAGTTGGTTCATGTGCCCGTCGCCGCGGCAAGCCTCGATGACACGGTGTTGCGCCCCGCCTCGAATCCCTTCCGTCCCGACGGCGGCCTGAAGGCGCTCGATGGCAATCTCGGCCGCGCGGTGATCAAGATTTCCGCGGTCGCGCCGGAACGCGTCGTGATCGAGGCACCGGCGATCGTGTTCGAGGAACAGGACGACGTGAAAGCCGCGTTCGAGCGCGGCGATCTCGATCGCGATTTCATTGCCGTGGTGCGCTTCCAGGGCCCGCACGCGAACGGCATGCCCGAGCTGCACAAGCTGACGCCGACGCTGGGCGTGCTGCAGGACCGCGGCTTCAAGGTCGCGCTCGTCACCGACGGGCGCATGTCCGGCGCCTCGGGCAAGGTGCCCGCGGCGATCCACCTCACGCCCGAGGCAGCGGCGGGCGGCGCGATCGCGAAGATCCGCGACGGCGACATCGTGCGTCTCGATGCGAATGCGGGCACGCTCGAAGTGAAAGTGGACGCGAACGAATTCAACTCGCGCGCGCCAGCAAGCGCGAGCAACCTCGCTGCGCACCACGTCGGTCTGGGCCGCGAATTGTTTTCATTGTTCCGTGATACCGTCGGGCCGTCCGACGCGGGCGCCAGCGTTTTTTGAGATGTGACCCCGGCATGTGTTCCCGACCATCGCTGTCGGAATGACGAACAGGAATCATCATGACCACCCCGATCGAAAAGAAACAGTCCGAGGTCGAAAAGACCCTGCGCCTCGCCCCCGTTGTCGCCGTCGTCGTGATCGAAGATCTCGCCGCGGCCGTGCCGCTCGCCAAGGCGCTCGTCGCCGGCGGTATTCCGGCGATCGAGATCACGCTGCGCACGCCGGTGGCGCTCGATGCGATCCGCGCGATCGCGAGCGAAGTCGAAGGCGCCGTCGTCGGCTCCGGCACCGTGCTGACGTCGAACGACTTGAAAGCTTCCGAACGCGCCGGAGCACGTTTCGCCGTGTCGCCGGGCGCAACGCGCAACCTGCTCGACGCCGCCGACGCCAGCCTGCTGCCGTGGCTGCCCGCCGCGGCGACCGCGAGCGAAGCGATGGCACTGTTCGAGCGCGGTTACCGCTTCCAGAAATTCTTCCCGGCCGTGCCTGCGGGCGGGGTCAACCTGCTCAAGGCCTGGGCTTCGCCGTTGCCCGGCATCACCTTCTGCCCGACCGGCGGCATCCGCGAGAACACCGCGCCCGATTTCCTCGCCAGCCCGAATGTCGTCTGCGTCGGCGGCACCTGGCTGTCGCCGAGCAACCTGCTCCAGGCCGGTGACTGGAACAAGATCGAACAACTCGCGCGTCTTGCCGCGGCGCTGAAAGCCGCGACCTGAACCGCCGCGGATCACTACGTGCAAGGCGCGCCGTCCACGCGCTTGCACCCGACGTGCATCTTGTGGCGATACAGCGCGGAATAGTTGGCGAGCACGTGTTGCCCGTTCACGTCGCCATTGGCAAAACCGAAGGCCCAGAACCCGGTGACGGGTTGGCCGACGAGAATGTCGCCGTTGGCCGCAGCGACGAGTTGCTGATTCGACCCGGCCACGGCCTGCGTTCCCAATGCAATCTGGAACCATCCATTGTCGATACCCGCGACGAAGTCGCCGGAAACCAGTTTGGACGCGAGCAACGCCGAGCCGGGCTGAGCCTGGTTGAAGCCGAGCACCTGCGTTTCGTATGACAGCCCGAATACTGACTGCAGCGACCCGAAGGGAGCGAAGATCACCGGGCTCCTTTCTTCACGGTCCCAGCTGTCGACCTTCATCTGGCTGAAGGCCGTGCCGCCGTTGACAGCGGAAAACCTTGCATCGAACGGCGGCTGTACCGCGTCCACGGCGTAGTACGGATCGACATAAAACCGTTTCGTCGGATAGGTCAGCACCCACTCGGAATTCCCGGCGATACCCGGTGACGTCCAGTATTCGTTCTGCACGTTGTCGGCCATGAACAACGCCGACACGGCATCGATGGAACGCGTGTAGGTCAGCGACAGCGGCGCGTCGTCGGTATGGATGTCGGCAACATGGGAAGTGGCGCTGGAAATATTCGGCGTCAGCGCGTCCGGCCGGCTGTGTTCGCCAAGACCACCCTTGACGTAGAACTGCGCGATGGCGTCCGCGGCGTAGGAGAACACCACACCGTTGGCCACATCCAGAATCATCGCGTTGCCGGACAAACCTCCCGAAGGCGCGCCGATGTCCCGGGTCGAATCGATCGTCCACTTGCCGCCGTTGGCCCAGGCGCTCACCACGCTGGCGCAATTGGCCGGGACACCGAAGGCATGCGTGATGGCCTTCAAGGTATCGCTCGGCCCGGTCAGTGCACCCATCTCGATGATTTCGACATGGCCTTCGCGCGTGCGCGCGACGCCGGTCGGGCCGCCGTCCTTGCCTTGCTCGCCCGTGCCGTCGAAGTTCGCCGTGGTGAACGGCAACGCCGTCGCCGCCGTGGTCGGCAGCGCCGGCACGGTGCAGCTGTTGTCGCCGGAAAAAATCGCCGCGCCGCCCGCGGTCGGCACGATCACGCCGGCCCAGTAGTCGTGCGGCGAGAGATAGAGGTTGAAGTCCATCACGTCGCGACCGTCGTAGCCTTCGAGCAGGCGTACCTTGACCGCCTTGCCGCCGCTTGTGGAGTTGGTGATGGTGACGAAGCTGTTGTACCCGCCGTTGACCGTGTAATACGGATACACCAGCACCTGCCCGCTGCCGCCGGCGTTGAGGTACATGGCCAGCGCGGATGGTGCGGACAGGCAGAGTGTCGCGGCCGACAGAATCCCGCTTGCGATCGGTTTCATCGCGCACCCCATCTTCATGAACTGACGCGATGATATGCCAGTTCAAAAAAAAAAAAAGCCGAGTGATCGCGTGTTCGCACCACTCCCGGCACAGCCTCGCCTCTCGGGATCGACGAGTCGCCAAGGGCGGATTGGGATCGACGACTCCCCGCACGAGGCATGGCCGGGTCGTCACGAGCACGGCGTGCTGGGCGTGGTTTCGCAACGGAAGTGCAATTTGTGGCGATATGCCGCCGTGTAGTTCGCGAGCGCACCACCCATGTTGCCGTTGACGAGCTGATTGACCCAGAATCCGGTGACCGGCTGGCCGAGCAGTGTCCTGCCGTTGGTCGATGGCGTGAGGCGCTGTCCGGTTGCCAACGCGAGCCGCGCCCACCCATGTTCGGTTTCGACGCTTCCACTGAAATTGGATCCGCGTGGCGTGACGTTCATCGAGACGAGGTTCGATGCGAGCACGCGCGAAGGCGGCAACGGCAATAGTTCAGCGCTCCGCCGGCAGGATGCTGATTGAACGTGACCACCTGCGCCTCGTAGGCCAGGTTCGACTTCGAGCAAGCGCGCGCAATCCCGATGCAACGCCCGCCAGAACGACAACCGCCGTTCGCCCCATGATGCCTACCCCGTTTGCCGAACCCCGCGGCAATACTGGTTGCGGCGAGTTCGCGGCAACGAGGTGGATGACGACTACTTGCCCTGCGCGGCGCCCGGTTTCACCGGCCCGGTCGATCCCCGGATCACGAGCGTCGGGCTGAAGCCGACGTTCTCGGCGCTGTCCTCGGCATGGCGGCCGTGGTGCCTGAGTTCGGCGATAAGCCGTTCCGTCGCACGGCGCGCGATGTCGCCGGTGGCCTGCGCCGCCGTGGTCAGCGCCGGCCAGCACTGGCGCGAGAACGGACTGTCCTCGAAGCCGGCGATCGACAGGTCGTAGGGCACGTTCAAGTTCGCCGCCTTCGCCGCGGCGAGCACGCCGGCGGCAATCTCGTCGTTGGAACCGAAGATCGCAGTCGGCGGATTCCTCAGCGCGAGCAGCTTGCGCGCGCCGCGGAAGCCGTCGTCGAACGAGTAGTCGCCCTCGACGATCAGCGCCTTGTCGAGCGTGATGCCGTAGTGCCTGAGCGCATCCTCGTAACCCTGATAGCGTTCCGGACTCGAACGATGCGCCTTGCCGCCCCAGAGAAAACCGACGCGCTGGTGGCCGAGCTGGATCAGATGCTCGGTGACCGCGTACGCCGCATCGCGATCGTCGACGAAGACGCAGGGAAAACCGTCGCGCGGATCTGCCGCGGCGGAAATGATGCGCACGAACTTGATCTTGTTCGCCGCGAGGAACTCGATCAACTCCATGCGCTCGGACATCGGCGGCGCGAGCACGAGGCCGGCCAGGCGCGAACGCTGCACGAGCTCGCACAGTTCCTCGGCCAGGCCCGGCGAATTCGAATCACAGGGATGGATGTTGAGATCGAAACCGGTCGCGCGACACACCGAAAGCACGCCGTTCTGCATGGCGATCACGTAGTACGCGTTCGGGTTGTCGTAGACCATGCCGATCGTGTACGACTTCGCGCTGCGCAGGCTGCGCGCGGACAGGTCGGGCTGGTAGTTGAGCTCGGCGATCGCGCGCTCGACACGCTTGCGTGTCGCCTCGAGCACCGAGGGTTCGCTGTTGACGACGCGGGACACGGTTTTCAGCGACACCTTCGCGCGCTTGGCGACGTCCTTGATCGTGGCGCTGCGCCTGCGCGTCGTCGTGTCCGGTTTCATCTCTCTCATCTGCGTTGCAGCTCGCAGCTATTGTCACCCGAAAGCGAGTGTGCGGCCAGTCGAACTTCGCGCCCACCGGCCGCGACACCGCGCCCTCGCCCGGGCCACGACGACGGCGGCGGCGCGGCACGCCCTTGCGGCCTGCGCGTCCGCCGCGGCGACAGTGCGGTCCGGATCGAAAAAGGCGCACCCACAATCAACGTTGTCATCGACCACCCCTATCCCGCGTCGGCATGAATTGGCCGGAATCTGCGTCTTTCGACCCGCGGGAGGAATTCTGCCACGAATTGTTGACAACGTTGTCATGATGCCGGACACTACGCCACGACCGAGCGACCGCGAGTGTCGCCGGCATAGGGATTCCGGAAGTGCAATCCGGAACGTTTCGATCCAGAAGCGGGGAAGCTGCACACGATGCGAAGCGCGAGTCCCCAATTCGTCGACCCGTCGCCGCGGCAGACAGCCGCGGCGCCTGCCGCGCCGGGGCCGTTCATCGCCGCGGACGTGGGCGGAACGCACGCACGCGTCGGCCTGATCCAGCCGACGGCGGACTCCGCCAGCGGCGCGAACCTCGACATCCTGCAATATCGCAAGTTCAACTGCGCCGACTACACGGACCTGCACGACATCCTGCGCGAATTCGCCGATGGCGTCGGTGGCCGCATCGCCACGCACGCCTGCATCGCCTGTGCCGGGCTGGTCAGCGGCGACGACCTGATCAACGCCAATCTGCCCTGGCGCGTTTCGATTTCGCGCCTGCGCGAGGAACTCGGCCTGGATCGCGTCGTCCTCGTCAACGATTTCACCGCGGTTGCCTACGCCGCGCATTTCCAGTGCGTGACCAACTCGACCCTGATCGCCGGGCGCGGCGCGATCAATCCCGCCCTGCCGCGGCTCGTAGTCGGTCCGGGCACCGGCCTCGGCGCCGCGGCGTTGATCCCCGGCGGCGCGCGCCCCGGCATTCTCGCCACCGAAGGAGGCCACGCGGCACTCGCGGCACGTACGGATCTCGAGTTCGAAATCGTGCGCCGGCTCGGCCACGGCTCCATCCACGTTCCGAACGAGCAGGTCTTTTCCGGCCCCGGCCTGTTCGCGCTCTATCGCACGTTGGGCGAATTGCGCGCCATGCATGCGCAATTCGAATCGCCTGCGCAGGTCACCGCGGCGGCGCTTGCGCGCAGCGACGCGCTCGCGATCGAAACAGTCGAACTCTTCTGCGCCTGGTTCGGCAGCCTGATCGGCGATCTGGTCATGTTGCTCGGCGCCTATGGCGGAGTGTATCTGGCGGGCGGCGTGCTGCCGCGAATCGCACCGCTGCTGCGCGCCAGCGGCTTCGCCCGGCGCCTCAGCGACAAGGGCGCGCTGCACGAGGTGCTGGCGCGCGTGCCGGTACACCTGATCGACCACGGCCAACTCGGCGTGACCGGCGCGGCGCACTGGTTTCTCGATCACGAATACGGAGGAAAAAGAAGCTGAGAAAAGTTCACGGAGAACTCGTAACACGGGAGCAGCAGTCGGTGCGGGACGCACGCTTGCATAACTATAAAAGTATATAAGTGTAAAACACTGGAGACACGGCAAACGCCGATTCTTCCTGACCAAAACACATATTGAGAGGGCCACCGATGAAATACTCCAAGACCATGCTCGCGGCGAGCATCGCCGCCAGTCTGTACGCCAGCGCGCTCGCCTACGCCGCCGAGCCTGCCCCGGCCGATCCGCAGCAGACGCCGTCAGCGCAGGAAGACGCGAACACGAAGAAGAATGCCAACACCGAGGAACTCGGCACTGTCGTCGTCACCGGCATCCGCGACACCGAAGCGCGATCGCTGCAGCTGAAGCAGGCCTACGATTCGCACGTCGAGGTAGTCACCGCCGAGGACGTGGGCAAGCTGCCGGCGAAGAACGTCGCCGACACGCTCGAGCGCCTGCCCGGCGTCAACATCTCCTCGTCCAGCGCGAGTGAAGGCGGCTTCGACGAGAACGACCGCGTCAGCCTGCGCGGCACCAATCCGAGTCTCACCCAGACGTTGATCAACGGCCACGCCGTCGGCACCGGCGACTGGTTCGTGCTGAGCCAGGTGCAGACAGTCGGCCGCAGCGTCAGCTACAGCCTGTTGCCGTCGGAAATCGTCAGCGAGGTGATCGTGCACAAGACCTCCGAGGCGAAGATCGTCGAAGGCGGCGCGGCTGGCTCGGTCGACATCATCACGCGCAAGCCGCTGCAATACGGCAAGGACCTCACCGCTTCGGCCTCGATCGGCGGCGTCTATTCCGACCTGCCCAGCGACACCAAGCCTCAGTTCAACGGCCTCGTCAACTGGAAGGTGAACGACAACTTCGGCGTACTCGCCCAGTTGTTCTACGAGGAACGCTCGCTCGAACGTCAGGGCCAGGAGGTGGTCGGCGGCTACAACCGGATTGCCGCGACCGATCCGATCGCCCTCGCCCATCCCGATCTCGCCGGCGTGTACTACCCGAACGAAATCGGCGCCGTGCTGTTCACGCAGAAGCGCAAGCGCGAAGGCGGAACGATCGATCTCGAGTTCAAGCCCACCGACAACCTCACGCTCGACCTCAATGCTTTCTATTCCAAGCTCAAGGCCGACAACTACAACCGCAACTACATGATGTGGGGCAGCCAGTTCGTCAACAGCGGCGCGGGCTTCGGTTCCAGTTACACGGTCAAGAACAACGTGCTGACTTCGGCTTCGTTCGCGCCGGTCGCCGGAAGCACCGCGCCCTATGTCGTCTACGACCAGATCTCGCGCCCCGGCGCGGCCTCGAAGTCGGACTACGTCACGTTCGACGCCGACTGGCGCGCCAGCGACAAGCTGACGTTCAAGGCTCAGGCCGGCATCACCAACGGCAGCGGCAAGAGCCCGCATCAGGACGTGATGGAACTTGGTGCGCAGGCCGGCGCCGGCGCGAGCTGGAACATGCACGGCACGAGCTCGCCGATCGACTGGACGATGGGCGGCGACAACTCCTCGCCGTCGGGCATCATGCCGGCCGCCGGCTGGATCTTCGGCGAGCAGGGCATCGATGTTAAGGACAAGGAGAACTGGGCACAGGCCGACGGCGAGTTCGCGGTCGACAGCGGCGCACTCTCGACGATCGATTTCGGCGTGCGCTACGCCAAGCACACGCGTGAGAACCTGTTCGACGTGGCGCAGGGCCCGAACTGGGCCACCAACTGGACCGACGCCGCGGGCTATCCGACCTCGTCCTACGCCAACTATCCGGGCGATTTCTCCAGCAACGTCGGCGGCAACTTCCCCGGCAACATCTGGTATTGGACGCCGGCACAGCTCGCGGCGATCGACGCGAAGTTCGCCAACCGCGACCCGGTCGCGCGCTTCTACTTCAACGACATCTATTCGGTGAAGGAGAAGGATTCGGCCGCCTATGTCCAGTTCAACTTCGTCGGCAATGGCTGGAGCGGCAACCTCGGCGTGCGCTACGTCGGCACCGATTCCGACATCAGCTACAGCTCGACCAGCCCGCAGGAGAAGATCGTCACCGGTCCGATCACCGGCTCGGCATTCGGCAACTACTACTGGAACACGGCGAAGAACAGCAAGGACAACTTCCTGCCCAGCGCCAACATCAAGTTCGACATGCGCGACGACATGGTGCTGCGCGTTGCCGCTTCGCAGACGCTGACACGTCCGGACTATTCCGCCCTCGCCGGCTTCGTCTCGCTCGACGACCTCACCCATACCGGCAGCGGCGGCAATCCGCAACTCAAGCCGATCGTGTCGACCAACGTCGACGTGGCCTGGGAATGGTACTTCGCGCCGCGCGGCCTGTTGTCGGTCGGCGCCTACAACATGAACCTGTCGAACTACATCAATTTCGGCAACGAGACGCGCACCTACAAGGACATGCAGGCCAGCGAAACCTCGGGCCACGACGTGTTCAACAGCTACCTCGTCAGCGTGCCGCACAACGTCGACGGCCACGTCAAGGGCGTCGAATTCAACTACATCCAGCCGATCGGCGAGAACTTCGGCGTTGCCGCGAACTACACCTACGCAGACGGCAGCACCGACAACGGCGGCCCGCTGCAGGGCAACTCGCGCAACACGTTCAACGTCTCCGGCTATTTCGAGAACGCACAGTTCAATGCGCGTCTGTCGTACACGTACCGTTCGACGTTCTATGCCGGCGTGAGCCGTACCGACACGTTCTACCAGCAAGGCTCCGGTACTCTGAACGCGTCGTTCGGTTATGCAATCACACCGTGGGCGACGGTCACGCTCGACGCGATGAACCTCAACGATCCAAAGCTAAAGTACTACACGCAGAGCGCGGCTTACGGCAATCAACCGTATGCGTTCTATGTGAACGGCCGCCAGTACTACGCCACGCTGCGCCTCAAGTTCTGATCTTGCGGCAACGGTGCCTGCTCCCGGCTTCGGGAACAGGCATCGGCGAGTCCGGTCTCACCCTTTCAAGGCGTTCTCCAGCCGTTGCGGGCCTTGCGTCAATCGAGGCCCGCTTTTTTTTCCAAGCGAGTCCGCAACAACCCACGCAGGGCCGATCAGGGCGGCGTTTATCGCATGCTCGCTCCAGATCCAATGCCTGGGTGGATTGGCGAACAGCATCGGCGGGTGCACCAGCGGCATGAACGAGACGAACATCGCGGTGAGAAGGATCGCGGCCAGACGCGCCTGCACGCTGCGAAAATCGCGATGCCGGCCGTGATGTGGCGCAACCCGGTCACATGGCCCCCGAACTCCTGCGAACGCGACGGCCATGTCGGCACCAGTGGCGCGGTCAGGTTCAGGTAGACGAAATGCGCCGTGCCAAATACCAGGCAGCAAGCTCCGAACGCGATCTGCCCGCCGCGCGTGAGGCGCAGACACCCGTCAATCCGGCTTCGTCAGCGCCGTCGACTACCGCCGCGACCAGCGCGACCTCGACGAGATCGTCGTGCGCGAAGGGCCGCACCCTGCGATCGCGGAATCTTCCGGATCATCTCGACGGCGCCGCCGGCTCCGCGCCGAGCATGCGCTCGATGTCCTCGTCCTTCTCGCGCCACAGGTCGTTCATCCATTGCTGGAACGCGGCGCGGAACGCCGGATCTCCCCGATAGTCGCCCGCGGCCAGCTCCTGCGGAATGGGACGCTGGCGCACCCGCACGCGCACCTCGGAAAGGCGGTTCGCCATCAGGTCGATCATCGTCGGAATGCCGGCGGGATAGACGATGGTGACATCGAGGATCGCATTGAGGCCCTGCCCCATCGCATCGAGCACGAATGCCACGCCACCCGACCTGGGTGTGAGCAGATGCCGGTACGGCGACTGCTGCCGCGCATGACGGCTGGCAGTGAAGCGCGTACCCTCGACGAAATTCATCACCGACACCGGAATCGCACGGAATTTTTCGCAGGCGCGGCGTGTGGCTTCGCGGTCACGCTCGCCGAGTTGCGGATTGCGCTCGATCTGCTCGCGCGTGTAGCGGCCCATGAACGGGAAATCAAGCGCCCACCATGCCAACCCCATCACCGGCACCCAGAACAGTTGGCGCTTGAGGAAAAACCGCAGCAGCGGAATGCGGCGGTTGAACACCTTCTGCAATACCAGAATGTCCACCCAGCTCTGGTGGTTGGCGAGCACCAGGTAGTGCCCGTCGATCTTCATCCCGGCTTGTTCGTCGATGCGGAAACACGTGCCGGTGAGATGATCGATCATCGCCGTGTTCACCGCGATCCAGCTCTGCGCGAGGCCAGTCAACAGCGGGTTGAAGGCCAGGCGCACCGACTCGAACGGCAGCAGCGCCTTGAGCAACGCCACCGCCAGCAACGGTGTCGCATGCAACAGCGTGTTGACCACGATCAACGGAAAAATCGCGGAAGCCCGCAGCCACGAAAGAAAAGACATCAGCAACTACCCCGATTCGACCCGAGGTCGCAGCTTAGCAAAACGGTCCGCAGATACGCGGGCCGCAACTGCATCGAACTCCGTCCGCCGCGCCCCGCGAACGGGCCGACCTGCGCGACCGTGCATGATCGATCCATCGACACCGCACCGTCGGCGCGCATGATCCGCGGGGCGGAGAAACTTGCGCAGCCGCCAGATTCCTTCCTGCGACAAAAGGCACGCCGGGCGAACCTCGCGCCATCCAATGACGTTCGCCCACGCCGTCGGCTCATGCTCGTGCAGGTGATCCATGCGCTCCGCCGATCGGCCCGGTCCGTGTCCCCCGATATTTGCTCCGCTGTCATTGCCGACAAACGACCGCGCTGGTGGCCGTCGCTGCCCCCCATCCATGACTCTTGCCACGGGCAACTCGACGAAATTTTCGCCACGCTGACGGCTCGGGGCTTTCTGCGGGCGCACGAATCCACCTTTTGCCCGGGAAATGCCGTTGACGGTTTTGTATCGCCTTCTCCTCGTTCACGCCGGAGCGCCAGCATGACCCCACTCTCTCGCCGCCGCTTTCTCGCCAGCGCCGCGGCGCTCGGCGCGGTCGCCGTCTGGAGCCGCACGATCGCCGCGCCTTCGCGCACGCAATGGCGCGAGCATCGCGGATCGTTTCGCGAAGGGGTCGCCTCGGGCGATCCGACCTGCGACAGCGTGATTCTGTGGACGCGCTATACGACGAACGCCGCGCAGCCCGTTTCGCTCGATCTCGAAGTGGCCGAGGACGCCGATTTCAACCATGTCGTCGCAGTCAAGAAAACCACTGTCGCCGCCGACGCAGACTGGACCTGCCGCGTGCTCGTCGGCGGCCTCCAGCCCGCGCGCGAGTACTGGTACCGCTTCACCGACGCCCACGGCAACGGCAGCCGCATCGGCCGCACGCTGACCGCGCCGGCGCTCGACGACGCGCGTCCGGTGCGCTTCGCGTTCGTGTCGTGCCAGAACGCGAATCTCGGCGCGCAGACGGCGTACCGGCGCATGATCCATGACGACAATCAGGCGGCGCGCGACGAGCGCCTCGGTTTCGTCCTGCATCTCGGCGACTTCATCTATGAACTCGTCTGGTATCCGGAAGACCGGCCGCAGGGTTACTACGACCGCCGCATCCGCGATCTCGTGCGCTACGCGCACGGCGAGAAACACGGCGACTTCCATATTCCGACGACGGTCGACGACTACCGCGCCGTCTATCGCGCGTATCTGGCCGATCCCGATCTGCAGGATGCGCGCGCGACCTTTCCGTTCGTGTCGATTTGGGACAACCACGAGTTCAGCTGGCTCGGCTGGCAGAGCCTGCAAACATTCGACGGCAAGACGCTGCCGCGGCAAACGCGCAAGGTCGCCGCGATGCAGGCGTGGTTCGAATACCAGCCCGCGCGCGTGACGAAGCCGAACCCGTCGCTGGCACGTTTCGGCGCGCCGCACGTCGTCGATGCGTCGATCACCCGCTTCGACGATAACGGCATGGGCCAGGAGCCGAACAACCTCGCCGCGCTCGCGAGTCTCACCGGCTATCGCGCACTGCGCTGGGGCCGTCATGTCGATCTCATCATCACCGACCAGCGCAGCTACCGCTCGCAAGATCCGACCGGCGACAATCGTGCGGACGCGTTCACGAGCAAGGATTTCCCGAACCTGTTCCCGCAGGAGGCACAGGAAATTCTCGATGCCGGCCGCACGGCGAATCACGGCAGGCCGCCGGCGACGATCCGCTACGGCGACAAGGACATCGCGAACTATCGCAAGGACCAGCCCGCGCAGACGATACTCGGCGCCACGCAGAAAAAGTGGTTCCTCGACAAGCTCAAGGCATCGAACGCGACGTGGAAAATCTGGGGCAACACGACGGGCACGCTCGATTGGCGCGCCGATCCACAGAATCTCCCGGCCGGCCTCACCAAGCCCTGGCCCGGCGCCGGCTACGCCGGTTTCGGCGGCGGCGATCACGGCAGCGCCTACGTCGAACGCGCACAGATCTACGACTTCGTCGCCAGCGAAGGCATCACCGGATTCGCCACGGTCGCAGGCGATCGCCACAGTTTCTGGGCCGGGCTCGCCGCCAAGGCATTGCCGCCGCAGAAATTCGAGCCGGTGGGCATCGCGTTCGTCACCGGATCGATCTCGGCACCCGGGCTCGTCGAATCGCTGGAGCACAAGTTTCCCAAAGACCACCCGCTGCGCCCGCTGTTCGTCGCCGATCGCGGCGGCCCCAAGCCGGAGCCGGCGGTCAACCTGCTGCTGCGGCACGGCGTGCGCAGCTGCCTCGAATATTCGAAGAGCGGCGACATCGACAAAGCACGCGCGCTTTCGAACCCGGACAATGCCCCGCATCTGCGCTTCATCGACATGGGCGGGCACGGCTACACGGTCGTGCGCGCGAGCGCGGACGCGTTCGAAACCGAATTCGTCTGCATCCAGCGGCCCGTCGAAAGCAACACGGCGGCGGACGGCGGCGCGCTCGTTTATCGCGTCAAGCACCGCGCCCCGCTGTGGAAAAAAGGCGAAGCGCCGCAACTGGAACAACACATCATCGAAGGCGATCCGAAACTTTCGATCTGAACCGTCCAAAAAGGTGATCAGACTCGTTTAAGGGCTGTGCAAATGGATCTGATCCCGGTTTTGCCTGTTTCAGGGAACAATTGAGCGGAGTACGCGCCACCATTTCGACCTACTCACAACTCGAATCTCCCCACCATCCGATGTTCGCGCGCAGGCCAACGCGGACACAGCGCTTCGACTGCCTCCATCAGCGCAATCCATGCCTCGAACGGATCGCGCGCGGTCACCGGCTGGTAAGGAAGGCCCGCTTCGCGTACAAGCAACGCGTCCCGCGTGGAATCAGCCGTCAATGTCGATGATGATTTCATCAAGCAGCGCCTCGCGCTCGAACAGGCGGAAATACCGCCGCACTTCGCCCATATTGAGTGTGTTGTAGTTGGCGCGCAACAAGGAACGGATGTCTTCGATGTCCTGGGCGCGTTTCGGGTTGTTGACATAAGCCTGCAGCTTGAATCCGATCAGGCCTTCGGCAGATACGACGCGCAAACGACCGAGCTCGGTTTCTCTTTCTTCGGCACTGTGCAGCAGGTTCATGTGCTGGGTCGATGCGCAAAGAGGAAGTCCATTCCGTCGTCCCCGCGCAGGTAGTTGGCTGCATCCTCGCTCCGATGCAGACAGCGATAACCGAGGTCGAGCAGGATCGCGTCCAGTGCGTCGGCATCGGCAGCGTCGGCGAGAAAATCGACATCTTGCGTAGCGCGGACGACATTGTGCGCAGCCAGCGCCAAGCCGCCGATCAATGCCGGAGGCGTCTTCAGGCACTTGAATGCGGCCAAAGCTTCCTTGATTTGATCAACCAGGCGCGCCATGGATCACATGTTTCGAAACTGGACTCAGCAAAACTGGGGGCAGAGTAGCCCTTTTTGCGATGGAAGACAGCTTGCGGCGACATGCTCACACAGCTGCGGTAACAACGATCTCGACCTTCCATTGCGGCTTCGCGAGCTTCGCCTCGACCGTCGCGCGCGCGGGCGCGTTGTCGGGCACGACCCACGCATCCCAGGCGCGATTCATGCCGGCGAAATCGGCGATGTCGGCGAGAAAAATCTGCGCGCGCAGGATGCGCGTCTTGTCACTGCCCGCCTGCGCGAGCAAGGCATCGATCGCGGCCAGCACCTCGCGCGTCTGACCTTCGATGTCGAGACTCGCGTCCTCCGGCACCTGCCCGGCCAGATAGACGACACCATTGTGGATGCTGGCCTCGGACATGCGCGGGCCGGGATCAATGCGTTGGATCATGAAGTTCCTGTGACTGG
>NZ_DBNHDN010000029.1:0-25089 GCF_057139185.1 Rudaea sp.
CTACGCCTGATTCAAGCCGGATTGCCACGGTGGCGATCGATCTGGCCAAGGACGTGTTCGAACTGGCTTTTGCCGATGCGCAAGGGCAACTGGTCGAGAGGCGACGTTTGAGCCGAGCGGCCTTCGCAAAGACCTTCGGCAACGCGTCGCCGCTTCGCCTCGTCATGGAGGCGTGCGGCAGCGCCCATCATTGGGCGCGGCGGTTCCAGCGTCGCGGTCACCTGATCGCTTGCACCCAGTTCAACGTCAGAGCGGAGAAGTAGACGACCGGTCAGACCGACCCGAAGAGAGCCTAACTAACTATGCGGTTGCCACCATGCGATCCGGCTGATCCCCGGGCGCAGGCAGAACCGATGCACGAGCAAGGCCTTCGGGTGCGGTTTTTACCCTGGTCCGGGCTGGAAACACACAGCCTCACAAGACCGATTACGGAATTGCAGTCTGACAATCGTTCTGCGCACTGCTTTGACGAATATGCGGCAATGTATACAAAGGAACAAAAGCAACGCGGCTTCGCCGCGCCATGGCATCACTTTGTCGAGGTTGACAGGAAGTCTCTTACGGAATTGTTAGGCCCTAGTACTCAAGGGCCATTTTGCGAAGTGTATTGCCAATTCCTAGCGCATACGACGTGGCGTTGGACATGGCAGATGGGTAGCTGTAAGGAGCAGCCTGGAATGCCGGCCACAGTGCCTCACACAGCCAGTCATCCAGAGAATGTTCCGCCCGAATAATTCGGAACGACATGAAACGGTCCACCAAATCAAGAGCGGCTTTTGCTTCCGCGGGCAAGAAGTCAGGTATAGCGTAAACCGATTGCGTCAAACATTTGTGCACCTTGTCTGAGTCAAAGCCACGTTCTCCTGCGTGATTCCAAGCGCCGATAAGTGCTGATGCAACAAGTAACGGGCGTAAGTGTTCTGTCGGAATGCGTATCTCTCCGTGGCTGAGAGTTTCTGTCGCATATCCAGGAATGCCCCGTTCAAAGATGACAGGTACGAATGATGGCAAGATCTTGTCGATTGGTGCACGGATAGCAGAATGGTTCATCTAGGGCCTAACGCCTAAGCTCACCGGCGGTAACGAAGCGCAGCGGAGTTGCCGTCCGGTGCAGCGCCTTGTTGGGTGCGCACCCCGCGTCGTGAACCAGTGATCTAGGACTCAAACTCATACTGCACACTAACGATGTCGCCTTTCCAGACCAATTGCAGGGTACCTTCATCGTACCAGCCAACTTCACCATACCGGGGGACGCGCATGCCTCCTTGAACTTGGTAGTCCCGAAAGTGGCCCTCCCATGGAACTTGCCTGTATTCCCCATCGAAGCTGCCGAAACGACCGTCGCTGTAGATACCTGTCACCTCTCCGATTTCGTTGAATCGGAATTCCAACGACACGGTGGTGCCCCGGTCAGTCAGCGTTGCCATTGCCGAGTGATCATCAATCGGACTCCACGCTACCCCGGACTGAGGCAAGAGAGCGGTAGGAAACCAGACCGCTTCGGCCAAGTACCTGTGCAACGCACCCGAATTCAATTCTGGTACGCCGGACTCTGAGGCAACGGCAAAGGCAGACAACAGACTCACGCGGCCGGAGCCAACACCCGCACTGTAGCTATCCAGAACGCGCACATGTGTGGCCAATGGCGCCTCGACTCTGGCGTTCCACACGAAACCGGTTGCAGGTGGTACTACGACGTGGGTTGCGGTGAACGGCGACCAGGTCTCGGTAGCTGTACTTGTCCGCAACATACCCGATTGTTGCAACCTTGCCACGTGAATCAGCTCCTGGCCGTCGGTCAGGACGTGGCGGAAGTAACGGGCAATCGGCGGAGGGAGATTGGACAATGCCCCAAAATCGACGGTTCCTATTCTTGGCCGGGTCGCACGCTCGATCAGCTTTGCTACCAATTGCTCAGCCTTGGGGGTCTCACGGGCCTGTCCGATCAAGACCGAAACAGCAGCGCTTAGGACGACAGCTCCGATTGTGATGAGAACCCAATTGCCTAGCATCGACTGGCCTGTTCTCTCTACGCCCTCGATGTACGACTCAGCATCTTCCAGTGCCTAACTACTATTGGGTTGCAAAACGCCATCTGACTCCGCTGCCTAACTCCGCTGCCTAGTCCGGCAGTTGGAGAGTAGTAGCGGAATCTTCCTGCAGGAAAACAATCCTTTGCCGATTTCTGCAGCCTAGTCCTGCAGCCTAATCTTGAGGCGTTTGTCGACGGCGAAATTTCTTCATGGCATCGTCACATGTGGATCGGGAAAGGGCAAGGCGCGGCGCGGGCGCGGCCGCGGTTGCTCGACGAGGTTCGCGCGCGCCGGCTGGGGCTGGCGAAACGCACGAAGCAGACGTATGTCGGTCGGATTCGCCGCAGGACGGCAGGAGTTTTCAGCATCGACTTTCCGAACGCCGGGTCGGGAAGCCGGCGAAGCGGAAGTTGCGGTTTGTTTCCAAGGCTGCAACCTTTTCCGATTCCTGATTGGCCCCAATCCTCAGCTCGTCATTCGCCTCGGGAGCACGCCGGGATGACGGGCCAAAGCCTCCCTGTGCCGAAACGTCAGCCGAAAATTGACGCGAATCGGGCCCCGATTTGACCTGGATCAGGGCAGCAGGCGCGCCCGCACGGTTACGCTCCCGGTGTCCGTTTCCGGGAGATCGTCATGTCAACCAGTCGCCGTTTGTGGATCGCCTTGGGCCTGCTCCTCGCCAGCACGTTCGCCGTGCTGCTGTGGATGGGCGGAGAGATCCATCGCACCGCTCCGCCATTGCCTGAAAAGGTCGTCACTGCGGATGGCCAGACCCTTCTCACCCGCCACGACATCGAACAAGGCCGCGTCGTCTGGCAGTCGATCGGCGGCCAGCAGCTCGGCACGGTCTGGGGCCACGGTGCCCTCGTCGCGCCCGACTGGAGTGCCGACTGGCTGCACCGCGAAGCGACCGGCCTGCTCGATCTGTGGGCACGGCGCGAACGCGGCGTCGCGTTCGACCAGCTCGATGCGGGCGCACAAGCCGTGCTCAAGGCGCGCCTGCAGGAAGAGTTGCGCAAGAACACCTACGCGGAATCGACGCAGGCGTTGAGCGTATCCGCCGACCGCGCTGCGGTCATGGCCAACGTGGCAGCGCACTACGTCAGCCTGTTCGGCAACGACCCGGCGACGCAGCAGCTGCGCGAGACCTACGCGATGCGCAACAACGCGGTCGATACGCTCGAGCACCGCAGCCAGCTGGCGGCGTTCTTCTTCTGGACTTCCTGGGCCACGGTGACCGACCGCCCCGGCGCGAACGTCAGCTACACGAACAACTGGCCGTACGAGCCGCTGGTCGGCAACACGGCGACGCCGAGCGCATTCCTGTGGAGCGTGTTCAGCGTGCTGTTCATGATCGCCGGCATCGGCCTGCTCGCCTGGCACTACGCGGTGTGGCAGAAGAAAGAGCCGCATCTCGCCCCGCCCGCAGTCGATCCGTTGCGCAGCATCGTCGTTACGCCTTCGATGCGCGCGACGGCGAAATACTTCTGGGTGGTGATCGCGCTGCTGCTGACCCAGATCCTGCTCGGCGCGGTGACCGCGCACTATCAGGTCGAGGGGCAGAAGTTCTACGGCTTCGACATCTCGCAGATTTTTCCCTATGCGCTGACGCGTTCGTGGCATACCGAACTGGCCGTGCTCTGGATCGCGACGGCGTGGCTCGCGACCGGTCTGTACATCGCGCCGGCGGTATCGGGCCACGAGCCGAAGTTCCAGCGCCTCGGCGTGAATTTCCTCTGGGTCTGCCTGCTGGTCATCGTCGTCGGCGCGTTCACCGGGCAGTGGTTCGCGGTGATGCAGAAGCTCGGCCTCAAATACAACTTCTGGTTCGGCCATCAGGGCTGGGAATACGTCGACCTCGGCCGCTTCTGGCAGATCTTCCTGTTCATCGGCCTGCTGCTCTGGCTCGTCCTCGTCGGCCGCGCGCTGTGGCCCGCATTGCGGCGCAAGGATGATGTCGCCTCGATCGTCGGCCTGCTGTTCCTGTCGACGGTCGCGATCGCGCTGTTCTACGGCGCCGGCCTGATGTGGGGCGAGCACACCTCGCTGTCGATGGTCGAATACTGGCGCTGGTGGGTCGTGCATCTGTGGGTCGAAGGCTTCTTCGAAGTGTTCGCGGTCGCGGTGATGAGCTTCCTGTTCGTCAAGCTCGGCCTCGTGCGCGCGCGCACGGCAACAGTCAACGTGCTGTTCGCGACCTTCGTGTTCATGGCCGGCGGCGTGCTCGGCACCTTCCACCATCTCTACTTCGCCGGCACGACGACGGCGGTGATCGCGCTCGGCGCGTCGTTCTCCGCGCTCGAAGTCGTGCCGCTGGCACTGGTCGGCATGGAGGCCTACGAAACCTGGTCGCACAGCCGCGCGACGCCGTGGATGGCGCGTTACCGCTGGCCAATCCTGTTCTTCCTTGCGGTGTCGTTCTGGAACCTGGTCGGCGCCGGCCTGTTCGGTTTCCTCATCAACACGCCGCTCGCGCTGTACTACATGCAGGGGCTCAATCTCACCCCGCTGCACGGCCACACCGCACTGTTCGGCGTCTACGGCATGCTCGGCCTCGGCTTGATGCTGTTCTGCCTGCGCGGTCTCAAGCCCGACGCGGAATGGAACGAAGGTTGGCTGCGCGGTTCGTTCTGGGGACTCAACATCGGCCTGTCGTTGATGGCGCTGCTGACCCTGTTGCCACTCGGCGTGCTGCAGCTCTCGGCCGCGCTCGAGAACGGTTACTGGTTCGCACGTTCCGAACATTTCATGGGCCAGCCGATCGTGCACCTGCTGATCTGGATGCGCGTACCCGGCGACACCATCTTCGCCGTCGGCGCACTGATGTTCGCCTGGTTCGTGATGCGGCTGTGGATCGCGCCGAAGCGTGCACCAACCCGCATCGGCAGCGCGGCGGTGGAACGCGACTGATCCGTTTCCATTTCTCCGGCACGAGCAAAGCGCGGCGCAAGCCGCGCTTTCTTTTTTTTTTTTCATCCCGGGAGCAGGGAAGAGCGGAACCGGTTCCACGGGACTTTCCCCGGCCGGGATTCCGCAACGCGATGCTGCAATCGCGCTAGCGCATGGATTGATCTGGATCAGCGCGCGTGCCGCGCACCGCATGCATGCTGTCGCCACTACCGCTCCGATGCCACGACCGTGCCTTCCATCGTCACGCCATCCCCGCGCGACCTCGCGCCTTCCGCCCGCCTGGATGACCGCGTCTGGGTCCACGCCGCGATCGACGCGCTCGAACGCGAGGCCGCGCGCTCGGCCGACACGCACCTGCTGAAGATCGACCTGCCCGGCTTTCCCGACATCGATTTCTACTTCAAGGACGAGGCCTCGCACCCGACCGGCAGCCTCAAGCACCGGCTCGCGCGCTCGCTGTACCTGTACGCACTGTGCAACGGCCGCCTGCACGCCGGGCAGGACGCGGTCGATGCGTCGTCGGGCAGCACGGCGATCGCCGAAGCCTGGTTCGCACGCCTGCTCGGCCTGCGCTTCACCGCGGTGATGCCGGCCTGCACCGCGCCGGCAAAGATCCGTGCGGTCGAGGCGCTCGGCGGTACCTGCGATCTCGTCGACGATCCGGCCGACGTCCACGCGCGGGCCGCCGCGCACGCCGCGCGCGGTGCCTGCCACCTCGACCAGTTCGGCCTCGCCGAGCGTGCCACCGACTGGCGCGGCAACAACAACATCGCCGAGTCGATCGTCGGCCAGCTCGCGCGCGAGGCGCATCCGCAGCCGACGTGGATCGTCTGCGGCGCGGGTACCGGCGGCACCTCGGCGACGATCGGCCGCTACCTGCGCTACCGCCGCCTGCCGACGCGCCTGTGCGTGGCGGAACCGGCCGGCAGCGCCTACGTGCACGGCTGGCGCACGCGCAACGCGAATGCGGTCGCGAGTCTGCCGACGCTGATCGAAGGCATCGGCCGCGCACGCGTCGAGCCTGGCTTCCTGTTCGACGTCGTCGACGACGTGCTCGAGGTGCCCGATGCCGCCTCGATCGCCGCGGCGTGGACGCTGGAAACCCTGCTCGGCCGCCGCTACGGCGGCTCGTCCGGCACCAACTTCGTCGCCTGCCTGCAGCTCGCGGCCGCGATGCGCGCGCGTGGCGCGAACGGCAGCCTCGTCACCTTGCTGTGCGATCGCGGCGAACGCTACGCGGAGACGCTGTTCGATGCCGGCTGGCTCGCCGCCCGGGGCATCGAACCCTCGCCCTGGCGCGAGCGCATCGAGGCGAGCCTGCGCGACGGAACGTGGCGCGCGCCGGATTGATCCGCAGACGCGGCGCTCAGGCGCCCGGGTTGCCGAATCGCGGCCGCAGCACGTCGAGGGCGATGCGCGCGTGCCGCAGCACCGAAGCCGGCTGCCGCGCCTCGTCGATGAGTCCGGCCGCGAGCGCACGGCGCAGCGGTGGCAATGCGCGCATCGTGCCGAGGACGGCGCGGCGCAACGGCCGCAGCGGCGTGCGATCGGCGCCGAAAAGTTCGACGACCGCACGCGTGCCGGCGTAGAGCACGCGGCTCTCGCGGCGATGCGCCCGTTCGTAGCGTGCGAGCGGCAGCGGATGGCCGGCGTCACCGTGCTGCGCGACGCCGGCGGCGATCGCGTCGGCCAGGCGTGCGACCCCGGCAAGGCCGAGGTTGAAGCCGTGCGCGGTGACCGGATGCATGCCGACCGCGGCGTCGCCGGCAAGCGCGCAGCGGCCTGCGACGAACGCGTGTGCCCAGGTCGAAACCAGCGGATAGGCATGCACCGTGCTCGCCAGCTCGATCGCGCCGAGGCGGCCTTCATAGCGCGCTTCGAGCTCGCGCGCGAATGCATCCGGCGGCAGCGCGGCGAGGCGCTGCGCTTCGTCGCCGGGCACGGTCAGCACGGCCGACGCGAGGTGTTCGCGCAGCGGCAGCAGCGCGCGCGTCTGGCCACGGCCGAACCATTCCCACGCCACGCCGTGATGCGGGTCGGCGTGCGCGATGCGGCACACCAGCATGCTGCGGCCGAAATCGTGCAGGTCGGCGGCGATGCCCATCGCGCGGCGCGTCTCCGAGAAACGGCTGTCGGCGGCGACGAGCAGCGGCGCGCGCAGCGGCGTGCCGTCGGCGAGACGCAGCCAGGCATGCGTCGCCTCGCCGCCGACCGCGGCGACGGTCGCCGCGGCGCACACACGCACGCGCGCTTCGCCATCGATCGCGGCCCAGGCCGCACGGCGGATCGACTGGTTCGAGACGAGCACGCCGAGGCGGTCGCGGCCGAACGCCGCGGCGTCGACCTCGAACCCGGCGTCGTCGCCATCGATGACGCGCGCGCGGCGCAGCGGCGCGATTTCGTCCGCCGCCAGGCGCTGCCAGACGCCCAGCTCGCGCAGGATGCGCATCGAGGCGTGGGTCAGCGCGATCTCGCGGCCGTCGAATGCCGGTTCGGCGATCGCGGCCAGCGGCTGGCGTTCGACTACCGTGGTGTCGAGGCCGCGCAACGCGAGCGCGCGGGCCAGGCACAGGCCCGCGGGGCCGGCGCCGATGACGATGACATCGCTATCCATGGTGCCTCCGTATTCTTGGATGAGGAAACTTCGCAACCCGCCGCCCGTCGTTCGTCGCCGGTGCGGCCGCTCGCGCCCCGCGCCCCGGCATTCGCCGATCAAACCTTCGCAAACACGAGACTCGCATTGGTGCCGCCGAAGCCGAAACTGTTGGACATGACCGTGCGCAGCGGCGCCTCGCGGCTTTCGCGCAGAATCGGGAAAGCTCCGGCGCGCGGATCGAGCACATCGATGTTGGCCGAGCCAGCCATGAAGCCCGCGTTCAACATCAGCAGGCTGTAGATCGCCTCGTGCACGCTGGCGGCGCCGAGCGAGTGACCGGTCAGTGCCTTGGTCGAGGACAGCGGCGGCACCTCGGCGCCGAACGCCTCGCGCACGGCCTCGAGTTCCACGAGGTCGCCGAGCGGCGTCGCGGTGCCGTGCGTGTTGAGGTAGTCGATCGGGCCGCGCACGTCCTGCAGCGCCATGCGCATGCAGCGCACCGCCCCCTCGCCGGACGGCGCGACCATGTCGGCGCCGTCGGAAGTGACGCCATAGCCGACCAGTTCGCCGTGGATGCGCGCGCCGCGCGCCCGGGCGTGTTCGAAATCCTCGAGCACCAGCATGCCGCCACCGCCGGCGATGACGAAACCGTCGCGGCGGGCGTCGTAAGGTCGCGAGGAAGCCTGTGGCGTCGCGTTGAAGCCGCTCGACAGCGCGCCCATGGCGTCGAACTGCGCAGTCATGCCCCAGTGCAGTTCCTCGCCGCCGCCGGCGAACACGATGTCCTGCGCGCCGTGGCGGATCAGATCGGCGGCGGTACCGATGCAGTGCGCGGACGTCGCGCAGGCGGCGGCGATGGAATAGCTGAGGCCGAGGATGCCGAACGCAGTCGCCAGCGTCGCCGACACGGTCGAACACATCGTGCGCGGCACCATGTACGGACCGACGCGGCGCACGCCCTTTCCGCGCAGCAGGTCGCCCGTCTCGATCTGCCATTCGGCCGAGCCGCCGCCGGAACCGGCGATCACGCCGGTGCGCGGATGACGCACGCGGTCGAGGGCGAGCCCGGCATCGGCGATCGCATCACGCATCGACACGTAGGCGTACGCCGCGGCATCCCCCATGAAACGCTTGAGCTTGCGATCGATCGCGGCGGCAAGATCGATCTCGGGTTGGCCGGCAACCTGACTGCGCAGGCCCTGCGTTGCATAGTCGGGCATTGCGCGGATGCCGCTGAGACCATTGCGCAACGCGCGCGACACGTTTTCCGCCGCGTTGCCAATGCAGGAGACCAGACCCATGCCGGTGACCACGACGCGACGCATCAGAACCCCTCCGTGTTGCGGAACAGACCCACGCGCAGATCCTTCGCGGCGTAGATCAGGCGGTCGTCGACGAAAGTGCGGCCGTTTGCCACGACCATCTTCAAACGATTGCGGATGACGCGGCTTATGTCGATGACGTAGCGCACGACCTTCGCTTCGCGCAGCACCTGGCCGGTGAACTTGACCTCGCCGACACCGAGCGCGCGTCCGCGCCCCGCCTCACCAAGCCAGGGCAGGAAGAAGCCGGCGAGCTGCCACATCGCATCCAGACCGAGGCAACCCGGCATTACCGGGTCGCCCTGGAAATGGCAATCGAAGAACCACAGGTCCGGACGGATATCGAGCTCGGCTTGCAACAGGCCCTTGCCGAACTCGCCGCCGTGCTCGTCGACGCGAGTGATGCGATCGAACATCAGCATCGGCGGTGACGGCAAACGAGCGTTGTCGGCACCGAACATCTCGCCGCGCGCGCAGGACAGGATCTGCTCGTGATCGAGCGAGGACGGTCGGGACATGGCTGCGGCTTCCTGGAAATGATGCCGAAGTCTGCAACGCGGCGCATGCAACCGCTCTGACCTGGATCAACTCGCAGGCGGTGGACTTCGCACCGAGGCGATCAGCGCGCCTTCGCGTCGACGGCAAGTACTGCGCGCACTTCGCGCACCTGCTGCTGCAGCGCTTGGTACGAGCGTTCCCACTGGCCCTTGCGCGGCGCGGCGCGCTCGAAACGCAACAGCATCTCCGCGGCGGCATCGAGCTGCCCGCGCAGTCGCGCGACCTCGGCCAGCGCTTCTTCATGCTCGCCCTTGCCGACGAAGAATACCTTGCGGTCACGGCACACGCCGATGCAGGTCTGCGGCGCCTCGATCTTGCCGCAGCCGATGCACTGCCACGCAGTGATGTAGTCGGTCATGACACAGGTTTCCCGATGGCGCGCGGGGAAAGCAGCGGCGGTCGATGCCTGCCAGGCCGCACGAACGGCCCCTCGCGCCGGGAGGGCCGATCCGGCGACAGGTTGCCGGACACCGGGCCCGCCTGCCTTGATCCGCGTCAAGCAGACCCGCTTCCCGGCGAGGTCCGTTGACCCTGAGTTTGTCCGACCGGTTGCCAAAAAGCGGCAACGCTTCGGACTACGAAGAACCCGAGGGAAAACTCGAAATCAATGTTTTCTTGCTTCGCACCCTTCGTGGCTCGGTCTTTTGATCAGCGGATTGTCAACTGATCGAATCAGCAGGATCATCCCGAGAGCCGGGTGCGGCGGAATTTCGCGGCGGGGGCCGCGCGCCGCTCGCTGCCATGAATCCGTGCATCGGGACCACATCCCGCCGTTCTCGCGATACCCTGACCTGGATCAAGGCATGCGCTGCTGCGACCGTCGATACTCACCACATGAACGCGCAAGACAGGATCCAGCGTCCGCGCAGCGCCATTGCGCTGCACGTCGAGACAGGTGGCGTGGGCACCGCATCCGCCGCCGCGCCGGAACGCCTGAGTCTGGCTACGGTGCAGGCTCTACTCTCCAGCGCTCCGCACCGGTTGATGTTCTTCGGCGGCGCGACGGCGGTGCTGACGTCGATGCTGTGGTGGGCTTGTTATCTCGGCGCAGCGTGGTTCGGCCATGCCTTTCCCGCCGCGCCCGTGCCGCCGGGCTGGGCACATGCGATGCTGACCCAGTACGGCATGCTGCCGCTGTTCATCTTCGGCTTCCTGCTCACCGTGTTTCCGCGCTGGTTGAATCAGCCGGCGCTCGAACGCCGCGACTATGTTCCGGTGTTCGCTGGCCTGTTCGGCGG
Source organism: Rudaea sp. (assembly GCF_057139185.1). Classification (NCBI taxonomy): domain Bacteria; kingdom Pseudomonadati; phylum Pseudomonadota; class Gammaproteobacteria; order Lysobacterales; family Rhodanobacteraceae; genus Rudaea; species Rudaea sp. Next base: position 10,658 of record NZ_DBNHDN010000029.1, read on the forward strand.
CTATCTGCTCGCGCACCTCGGCCTGCTCGGCTCGAAACCGGTGCTCGTCGCCGGCTTCGTCGCGATGCTGTGCGGCTGGTGCACGGGCCTGTTCAAGCTCGGCCGCGTATTGCTGCGCAGCGGCGCGAAGGATCGGCACGCGTGGTCGTGCGCGGTGGCGTTGCTTTGTGGTGCCATCGGTCTCGCCGCGTTCGTTGCCTGGCTCGCCAGCGCGCCGTGGTGGCTCGCGATCGCGGCGATCAAGATCGGCACGTTCGCCTGCCTGCTGCCGGTGTACTTCACCGTCTGCCATCGCATGATTCCTTTTTTCAGCGCCAGCGCGATCGGCCCGGCATATCGGGTCGTGAGGCCGGGGTGGAGCCTGCCGCTGGTCTGGTCGCTGTGCCTCGCGCACCTGGCGCTCGAACTCAGCCACCGCTTCGACGCGGCGTGGCCGGTCGATACCTTGCTTGCCGGCGTGCTGTTATGGCACTGGCTCGCCTGGCAACCGTGGAAGTGCCGGCGCCCCGGCCTGCTCGCTGCACTGTATCTCGCCTTTGCCTGGCTGCCGGTCGCGTTCGCGCTGTTCGCCTTGCAGAGCGCGCTGCTGTGGTTCGACGGCGCCTTCGTCCTCGGCCGCGCGCCGGTGCATGCACTGACCGTCGGCTTCTTCGGCTCGATGCTCGTCGCCATGGTCACGCGCGTGACCCAGGGGCATTCGGGGCGGCCACTGCAGATGGGCGCAATCGCATGGACGACGTTCGCCCTGCTGCAACTCGTCGCGCTCGCACGCATTGGCGCGGAACTCGTGCACGCCACCCAGGCTTGGCTTGTGGTCGCCGCGTTCGGTTGGCTTGCGGCGTTCGCGCCGTGGGTGCTGCGCTCGCTGTGGATCTACGCTTCGCCGCGCGCCGACGGCAAGCCCGGATGACGTCGCAATGATGGAGTTCTACGCGCAGATCAAATGGGTGCATATCTGCGCCGTCATGCTGAGCGGCAGCCTGTTCCTCCTACGCGGCGGCACGGCGCTCGCCGGCGCTGCGTGGCCGTACGCCGCGCCCGTGCGCTACGCGAGCTACACGATAGACACGGTGTTGCTCAGCGCGGCATTGATGCTCGCGACGATCCTGCCGTCCGGATTTTTCGCCAACCACTGGCTCACGATGAAGCTCGCGCTGATCGTCGCCTACATCGTGCTCGGCGTGTTCACACTGCGCCGCGGCAACTCGAATACGTTGCGGCGGGCCTGCTTCGCGGGCGCCATCGTCGCGTTCGTTCTGGTGATCGGAGTCGCGCTCGCGCATCATCCGCTTGGCTGGTGGCAATTGCTGCGCGGCTGACGAATTTCGCGACGACTTTGACCTGGATCATGGCCTTTCGCGGCAACGCTCCTTAATCTACCTACATCCATTTACCCGCACGAGGTTCGCCATGAAATTGTCGTTCGCTCCGCTCGCACTTGTCGCCTCCCTGGCCCTCGCCCTCGCCGCCTGCGGCCACGGCGGTGCGGCGCCGTCCGACGCATCGGCAACGCCCGCGGCCGGTGGTTCGCAACACGGCGACTTCGGCGCGCCGCAAGGCGAGCCGATCCACGCGACCTTGACCAGTCCGCCGCACGTGCCGCCGCCGATCCATCGCGACAAGCCGGCGAAGGTGATCGTCGAGCTCGAAGTGATCGAGAAGGAACTGCCGATCTCCGAGGGCGTGACCTACACGTTCTGGACGTTCGGCGGCACCGTACCCGGCAGCTTCATCCGCGTGCGTCAGGGCGACACGGTGGAGTTCCACCTGAAGAACGCGCCCGACAGCAAAATGCCGCACAACATCGACCTGCACGGCGTCACCGGCCCGGGTGGCGGCGCGGCCTCCAGCTTCACCGCGCCGGGCCACGAGTCACAGTTCACGTTCAAGGCGCTGAACCAGGGCATCTATGTCTACCATTGCGCGACCGCGCCGGTCGGCATGCACATCGCCAACGGCATGTACGGCCTGATCCTGGTCGAGCCGCCGGAGGGCATGCCCAAGGTCGACCACGAGTACTACGTGATGCAGGGCGACTTCTACACCACGGGCAAGTACCGCGAGAAGGGCCTGCAGCCGTTCGACATGGAGAAGGCGATCGACGAGAAGCCCACCTACGTGCTGTTCAACGGCAAGGAAGGCTCGCTCACCGGCGACAACGCGCTCACCGCCAAGACCAACGAAACGGTGCGCCTGTTCGTGGGCAACGGCGGCCCGAACCTGGTGTCGAGCTTCCATGTGATCGGCGAGATCTTCGACAGCGTGCAGCCCGAAGGCGGCACGGTGGCCCAGCACAACGTGCAGACCACGCTGATCCCCGCCGGCGGCGCGGCGATCGTGGAGTTCCACACCGACGTGCCGGGCAGCTACGTGCTGGTCGACCACTCGATCTTCCGCGCGTTCAACAAGGGCGCGCTGGGCATCCTCAAGGTGGACGGCCCGGAGAACAAGCTCGTCTACTCGGGCAAGGAAGTCGACTCGGTGTACCTGGGCGACCGCTCGGAGCCGAACCTCAAGGCAGTGACGGCGGCGGCCAAGGCGCATGCGGCCGGCACGCTGACCAAAGACGAGCAGATCGCAGCGGGCAAGCAACTCTTCACCGGCACCTGTTCGGTCTGTCACCAGGCGAGCGGCGAAGGTCTGCCCAACGTGTTCCCGCCGCTGGCCAAGTCCGACTTCCTGGCCGCCGATCCCAAGCGCGCGATGAACATCGTCACCCACGGCCTTACCGGCAAGATCAAGGTCAACGGCAAGGAGTACGATTCGGTGATGCCGCCGATGGCACAGCTCACCGACGACGAGGTGGCGAACATCCTCACCTACGTACTCAACAGCTGGGGCAACCCGGGTGGCCAGTACAGCAAGGAAGAAGTGGCCAAGGCACGCGCCACGCCTGCGTCTCCCGCACCGGCGGGCGAGCACTGAGGAAGGAACGCCCCCCGCCCCGTCGCCATTATGCTTGCCGAGACGACATCATGAAGCCGCTGCTCTGCCTGGGCTTTTTCAGCGCCGCGTTCTCGGCTCCGGCGTTCGCGGCGGACTATGCCAGCCTGCCGGGCGGTACCTTCGCCAGCGTGCTGCCGGCGGACACGAACAATGCCGACGTCAAGCTCGCGCCGTTCCGCCTGCGTCGCGAGCCGGTGACCAACGCGGAGTTTCTCGCCTTCGTGAAGACGCATCCGGATTGGCGCCGCGACCGCGTCGCGCGCGTCTTCGCCGAACCCCGCTATCTCGCGCAATGGGGCGCCGCGGACATACTCGGCGCGGACGCCAAACCCGATCAGCCCGTCACCCAGGTCAGCTGGTTCGCGGCGCAGGCGTTCTGCGCGAGCGAAGGCGCGCGCCTGCCGACCTGGAACGAATGGGAATTCGCCGCCGCGGCCGATGCCACACGCGCCGATGCGCGCAGCGATCCGGCGTGGCGCGCGGCGATCCTCAACTGGTACGCGCAGCCGTCGAGCCAGCCCCTGGCCAACATCGGTGGCGCCGCCAATTTCCACGGCGTGCGCGACCTGCACGGCCTGGTCTGGGAATGGGTCGACGATTTCAATGCCCTGCTCATCGCCAGCGACAGCCGCGACCAGAACGATCCCGACCGGCTCAAATTCTGCGGCGCCGGGGCGCTCAACCTGCGTGACCGCGACAACTACGCGGTGCTGATGCGCATCGCCATGCTCAGTTCGCTCAAGGCGGCGAACACCACGGCAAACCTCGGATTCCGCTGCGCCAGGGATGGCATCGGAGAAGGCCCATGAAGATTCCTGTCTCGTTGCGCATCGCGTTCGCTGCGCTTGCCATGGCATTCATCACGGTCGTTGCCGCCGCGGATACCCGCGGCCGCGCTGATGCGCTGCCCGGCGACTCCATCTATCGGCTCGACCTCGCCCTCGTCGATCAGGACGGCCACGGCCTGATGCTCGGCGACCGGCGCGGCGGACCCGTACTGATCGCGATGTTCTACACCTCGTGCCCGTACATGTGCCCGCTGATTGTCGAGACGGCCAAGCGCGCCGAGCGCTCGCTCGACGAGGCGGCGCGCGCGCGACTGCGCGTCGTGCTGGTCAGCTTCGACAGCGCACGCGACACGCCGCCGGCGCTCAAGGCCGCCGCGACGGAACGCCACGTCGATCTCGCGCGCTGGACGTTGACGCGGACCGACGCCGCCGGCGTGCGTCGCCTCGCCGCCGCGCTCGACGTGCAGTATCGCGCGCTGCCGGACGGCGGCTTCAATCATTCCGGCGTGCTTACCCTGCTCGATGCAGAGGGTCGCATCGTGGCGCGCACCGACAAGCTCGGCGACGTCGATCCGGAGTTTCTCGCGGCCGTGCGCAAAGCGACCAGCACGCCACACTGAACACCCGTTGCGGCGCAATGTCGCACGTCCCCGCGCTTTTGATCTGGCGCAAAAGCGGCACGGACGGGTCGCCCTACATTGGGGCGGCCAAACAACAAGCAGGGAAAACGCCATGAAGCTTCTCGTCGCCGCCGTCGCCTGCGCGTTCGCCGCCGGCGCGCCGCTCGTCCACGCCCAGGACCCGAGCTGGATCGTCAAGGTTGGCGTGCATTCGGTCGATCCGAAGTCCGACAACGGCGCGCTCGCCGGCGGCGCGCTCAAGAGCGACGTCGGTTCCGACGTGAAGCCGACGATCACCGCGGAATACATGTTCACGTCCGCCTGGGGCATCGAGGTTCTCGCCTCGCTGCCGTGGCAGCACGAGGTCAAGCTCAACGGGGTCAAGGCCGCGACGACCAAGCAACTGCCGCCGACGGTCAGCGTGCAGTACCACTTCAACGCCGGCAGCAAGGTGTCGCCGTTCGTCGGCCTCGGCCTGAACTACACGACGTTCTTCAGCGAGCGCACGACCGGCGCGCTCGCCGGCACCAGGCTGAGTCTCGACGACAGCTTCGGCCTGGCCGCGCATGCCGGTCTCGACTTCCGCATCGACGAACACTGGCTCGTCGCGCTCGACGCACGCTGGATCCGGATCGGCACCGACGCCAGGGTGAACGGCGCCAAGGTCGGCACCGTGCGCATCGATCCGTTCGCCTACGGTTTCGCCGTCGGCTATCGGTTCTGAGCGGGCGCGCAACGATGGACGGAGAGCCGAGTATCGCCGCACGCCCGCTCATCGTCGCCGACGTGGTCGTCGTCGGCGCGGGCCCGGTCGGTTTGTTCCAGGTTTTCGAACTGGGCCTGCTCGGCCTGAAGGCGCATGTCGTCGACAGCATGGCCCAGGTCGGTGGCCAGTGCATCGAGTTGTATCCGGACAAGCCGATCTACGACATCCCCGCGATTCCCGTTTGCACTTCGCGTGAACTCGTCGATCGCCTGCTCGAGCAGATCAAGCCGTTCTCGCCGCAGTTCCATCTCGGCGAGGAGGTGACCGGGTTCGAGCAGTTGCCGGGCGGACGCTTCCGCGTACGTACGAGCGCGGGCACATGCTTCGACGCCGGCGCCATCATCGTTGCCGCCGGCGTCGGCGCATTCCATCCACGGCGGTTGCGCGTGCCCGGCGCGGAAGCGATCGAAAGCAGCAGTTTGCACTACAAGGTCACCGATCCCGCGCTGTTCGCGGACAAGGACGTGGTCATCGCCGGGGCCGGAGACTCGGCGCTGGATTGGGCACTGGCATTGCACGACAAGGTGCGCAGTCTCGTGCTCGTGCATCGCTCCACGGCTTTCCGTGCGGCGCCGGCCAAGGTGCGGCAGATGGAGCAACTGTGCGAAGAGCTGAAGATGCAGTTTCTCGAAGGCGAAATCAACGGCCTCGAACTCGACGGCGACAAGCTCGCCGCGGTGCGCGTGCGCGCGGCGAGCGGCATGGTCAACCGTGTCGACACGCAGCAGTTGCTCGTCTTCTGGGGCCTGCATCCGAACCTCGGGCCGATCGCGGGCTGGGGCCTGAATCTGGACAAGAACCAGATCGAGACGGACACGGCGACGTTCACGACCAACGTTCCGGGCGTCTTCGCCGTGGGTGACATCAACACCTACCCCGGCAAGAAGAAACTGATACTCAGCGGATTTCACGAAGCGGCGCTCGCCGCATTCGGCGTGCGCGAGTACATGGCGCCGGGAGAAAAGGTGCACCTGCAGTACACGACGACCAGCCCGATCATGCATCGTCGGCTCGGCGTCACCGCCGACGTCGGTTGAGTGCCGGCGATGAACCGGAAGCGGCCCGGCGCGCCCCGCCGTTTTGCTAGAATCGAACCACCGCAATCAGCCGCGCATCCGCATGGCCTCGACGACGCCTTCCGCGTCAACGCCCCTGCCGCACCTGCTCGTCGTCGACGACGAAGCCGAAATCGCCGATTCGATCGCGCGCTATCTCGGCCGGTACGGTTTTCGCGTCAGTACCGCGGGCGATGGTGAGGCGATGCGTGCGATCGTGCAGGACGAGGGGGTGGACGCGGTGCTGCTCGACCTGGGCTTGCCGCGCGAAGACGGCTTCGAACTGACCCGCTGGCTGCGCGAGCACTGGCGCGGCGCGATCATCATCGTCACCGGCCGCGGCGAGTCGGTGGACCGCGTCGTCGGCCTGGAACTCGGTGCCGACGATTACGTGACCAAACCGTTCGACCTGCGCGAGTTGCTCGCACGCGTGCGCAGCGTGCTCAGACGCACCAGCGTCGCCGCCACGGCGATGCCGGAGCCGGCACCGCAGGCCCCGACCGGTTACGCGTTCGCCGGCTTCGTTCTCGATCCCGACCGGCGCAGCCTGACCGACGCGAACGGGGACGCGGTGGCATTGACCTCCGGCGAGTTCGATCTGCTCTGCGTGCTCGTGCGCCACGCCAACCGCGTGCTCTCGCGTGACCGGATCATGGACGAAATGCATGGCCGCGACCGCGGCCCGTTCGATCGTGCGGTCGACGTGCAGATCGGCCGCCTGCGACGCAAGATCGAGGTGGACCCGTCCAGTCCGCAACTGATCAAGTCGATACGCAACGCGGGCTATCTTCTCGCCGCGCGCGTCGAGCACCACTGACGAGCGCAAGGCAGAGGCTGACGATGTACCGCGAGCTGTTCGATATTTCACCTGATGCGATGATCGCGGTCGACTCCGGCGGACGCATCGTTCGCGCGAACGCACAGGCGGAGCGTCTGTTCGGCTATGTCGAGGCCAGGCTGCTCGGCACCGGCATCGACATGCTGATCCCCGCGCATGCACGCGGCGCGCATCAAGCGCACCTGGCGCACTACATCGCCAATCCGCACACACGCTCGATGGGTGTGGGCCAGGAACTGACCGGGCTGCGCAGCGATGGCAGCGAATTCCCGGTCGAGATCGCGTTGAGCCCGATCGACGCGCCCGAAGGCCGCATCGTCGTTGCCGCGATCCGCGACATCTCCGAAACGCAGCGTGCACGCCAGGCGCTGGCGCGTGCGCGTCACGACAAGGTCATGGCACAGATCGGCCAACTCATCCTCGCCTCTCCCGACCTTGACGACGCGATCGCGCGCATACCGACGCTGGTCGCCGAAGCACTCGGCGTCGACGCATCGGCCATCGTGTTCAAGCCGATCATGCGCGAGCGCCTGCAGGTGCGCGCTTCGTTCGGCATCGCGGCCGAGGGAGCGACGCGCCTGTCCGAATTGTTGAACGCCGACCTCATCGCGCACCTGGCCGCGACCGACCAGGCGCGTGCCAGCGCGAACAACGACGCGCTGCGCGAGGCCGGCTTCGCCTCGAGCGCGGTGATCCCGCTGCCCGATCTCGGCGCGCCGGCTTCCGCGCTGCTCGCGCTGTCGCGCGAATCGCATCGGTTCGACCACGACGCGCTGCACTTTCTGCATTCGGTCGCGACGACGCTCGCATCGACCCTGCAACGCATGCGCACCGAGGAACAACTTTCGCACGCGCAGCGGCTCGAGGCCATCGGCCAGCTGACCGGTGGCATCGCGCATGATTTCAACAACCTGCTCACGGTCATCTCGGCAAACCTGCAGATTCTGGAGGACGACCTCGCCGATCGCCCCGATCAGCTCGAATCGATCGCGATCGCGTTGCGCGCGGTCGGCCGTGGCGCCGAACTGACGCGCAAACTGCTCGCCTTCGCGCGACGCCAGAAGCTGTCGCCACGCGCCTGCGAGCCGGCGGTGCTGCTCGACGACGTCGGCGGCATGCTGCGACGCACGCTCGGCGAAGCAATCGACCTGCGCATCGAATGTCCGCCGGACATGCCGCGCGTCTTCGTCGATCCGGGCCAGCTCGACACGGCCCTGGTCAATCTCGCGATCAACGCACGCGACGCGATGCCGCGCGGCGGGCGCCTGCATATCGGCGCCCGCATCGGCGAAATCGAAGCGGCAAAGGCCACCGGGGAAGCCAAACCCGACCGTTACGTCGTCGTCAGCGTGCGCGATACCGGCTACGGCATGACTCCGGACGTGCTGGCGCGCGCACTGGAACCATTCTTCACGACCAAGGAACAGGGCAAGGGCTCGGGACTGGGCTTGTCGATGGTCTACGGCTTCGTCGTCCAGTCTGGCGGACATCTGACCATCGACAGCAAACTCGGCTACGGGACCTGTGTGGAACTGTACCTGCCGGTGCTCGCGGCGGACGCGAGCGCGCCGGAGCCGCTCGCCACCGCATCCACGAACGCGCACGGCGACGAAACCGTCCTCGTCGTCGAGGATGACGCCGACGTGCGTCGCGCGGCGCTCGCCTTCCTGCACTCGCTCGGCTACACGGCGCTGCCCTGCGCGGATGCGGCCGAAGCGCTGCGCACGATCCCGCAACACCCGGAAATCGCGCTGGTGTTTTCCGACGTGATGCTCGGCAACGGCATGAACGGCGTCGAACTCGCCGAGGAAATCCGCCAGCGCTGGCCGGCGCTGCCGATTTTGCTCACCTCCGGCGACGAGCGTTCCGCGCACAGCGGCGGGGCGTTCGAACTGTTGCGCAAACCTTACCGCCGCGAAGAGCTGTCCGCGGCGATGCGACGGAAACTCGATCCGTCTTGATCCGCGTAGATCAGGCTGCCTGGTCCTGACCCTGGATCACGCCACGCAGGGCCTCCGCATCGAGAATGCGGATCTCGCGCCAGTGCACTTCGATGCAGCCGAGGGCCGCCAGGCGCGTCAGTGCGCGCGTCACCGTCTCGTGCTTGAGCGCGAGGAAACTGCCGATGTCCGCGCGCCCCATGCGCAACACGAAATGGCGTGAGCTGAAGCCGAGCACGCGGTGACGCGAAGCCAGGTCGAGCAGGAACGCGGCGACGCGCTGCTCCGAACTCAGCGAGGCGAGCGCGAGCTTCCAGGAACGATCGTTGCGTATCTCGGCGGCCAACGCCCAGGTCAGTCGCTCGTGCCACTCCGGCATCTGCGCGCAGGCACGCAGAATCGCCGGATACGGCAGTTCCCAGACGCCGCTCGTCTCCAACGCGACTACATCGCACTCATGCGTATCCGCGCCGATCGACTCGATGCCGATCAGATCGCCGCGCATGCGAAAGCCGGTGACCTGCTCGCGACCGTCTTCTGCGATCAGGCAGGTCTTCAGGAACCCCAGGTTGACCAGATACAACGCGTCAAACGGCTGCCCGGCGCGATACAGATACTGCCCGGCGACGAGCTTGCGCTGCACGACAGGTACGAGGGCCCGCACGACCTCGATGTCTATCGGTGGGGGAATCGCATGCACTGGCGGCGCCGGCCTGGACCGCAACCTCGTGCAACCTGCTGGAGCAAGGGCAACAGCCTTCATAGCTGGACTCCCGTATCGATAGGCAAAGCGCCGATGCAGGAAAGCTATTCCCCTTCGGAAACCGGTTGATGTCTCGATTCGGGTGAAATTTGACAATATGTAACAGCGTGTCGTAAACAACAGATGGACATGGTGGTTGCGCTGGTCGCCTGCCACATCCGGCGCGTGAACGGCAGCTGTTACCGCAACTCGGTAGCGATCTACCAACAGATGAGCGAGCGCGTCGGCCAGCGTCGATCGCTGGTCGTGGGATAGCTCTGCTGGCAATGCGACCTCAAGTTCACGCCCCACTCGGGCATTTCGGCGGATTTCCGAAGCCTCGGCCGCGTTCCAGAGCCGCGCTGGGTCGTTGGCCCAAGCTGGCGCGCTCGACGGCGCAAAACTGCGCACAGTGACTACTCCCTCTCGACGAGAATAGTCATGGATGGCGCCGGTGCGGTCATCGAGAATCCGCCCACCGATTCGATAGGCCGCTGCGGCCGTAGCTGATTGGCCTTTCGATCGACCGAAAGTCTTCAAGGTTGTATGAAAGATCGCCATTGCCGATTCTCTTGTGGAGCATCTTCCAAAAATATACAAATATCCGATTCTGGCAACATGACCTGCGCCATGCGGTGATTTATAGTCGGCGCAACGCGTGATCAGCGTTCGGCGGGACACGGGAATAGGAACGGCCATGAGGGAACGATTGTTTGCACAGGGGCACGGATCGTGAGCCGCCCGTTTTTCGCGCAATCGATTGCCGATCTTGAAGCGGCGTTCGACGAGCGGAACGCCGAACCGGCATTCTTGGACGCGCTTGCTCAAGAGTTGGAGCACCGATCAACGGATCGCGCGGGGCGTCTGGCGGAACGTGTTCGTCTCGCCCATCAAGGTAGGCCTTCGCCCAACCCTGAAAGACCGGCGCGCGCACCGGCCGCTTCCACCAAACGTCCACCGGCTGCACCACCGCCACCCGCCCGCCCGGCGCCTTCGCCTCCCCCGCCCGCATCGCAACCGTCGTTCCGCGGCACGCCCGTGGATGCGCCTATGCCGCCGATGACGAATGCGCCTAAGCGCGTTCTGGGAGCATGGACCGCGCTGGAAGTATTGAGTCCTCAAACCTTCCTCAAGCCACAGCAACTGGCATCGGGTGGCGATGCGCGCCTGGTCGCCAGGATCGATGAGGGAGTGTTGCCCTGGGAGAGAGGAGAAGGAGCTCGGCCCCACAAGCAACTTTTTTATCATGTGGTGCTGGGAACGGTGAATGCGGAACACGCGTTCGGTGCACTGATGGACTGCTTCGAGGACACTCGTTCGGAACGGCCTAGCGTGCGGGGCGAGGCCATCACCGCCACCATCGTGCTCGATCGCAAAGGTCGCTTAGCCGGCGACTCTCCCGTGGCGGTATCCAGTTTTGCCTGGGGCTTGGCCGTCGCCCTCAAAGGCGATCTGACGGCACTGGCGGGCTGGTCCGCGGTTGCTTCCGATCTTCAAACGAAGTTGGACGAACGCTTACGCCGAAAAGACAAAGAAGGCGAAGAGCGTCCGCTGGATCGTGCAACGATCACTGATGCTCATACGTGGCTGGTGGAACAACTGGCGATCCCTGCGCCGTTCATCACGCCCCCGCGCTACGCCATCCGGGCCTACGAATACTTCCGCTCGCCAGAGCCGCCCGAACCGCTGCTCTTGAACAGTTTCTACCTCGGCGATCTGGCGCGCGCACAGGCGCTCTTCGACGCTGGCAAAGGCCCGCGCAATCTGCGCCTGTTTCTTGGGTTGGACAAACCTGCTGCTCGCCGCGATTTGTTTCAGGACAAGGCTGCGGTAGGTGATGCGGTGGCTCCGTCCATCATTCCGCCCGCCCGCTGGCCCGCGCCGGGTCGCCACCCGTTGGTCTTGCTCCAACAGGCCGCCGTCAATCTGGCCCTGAGCGACCTCAAGAAGGGCGGCATCTTGGCCGTGAATGGACCGCCAGGAACTGGAAAGACCACTCTGCTGCGCGAAGTGGTGGCTGCCGTCGTGACTGAGCGAGCCGAAGCGATGCTCCGGTTCGACGACCCGGCTGCTGCGTTTACTCATTCCGGTCAGAAGATCAAAGCCGGCAACGCATGGCTGCACCTTTATTCTGTGGATGCAGTCTTGAGAGGCCACGAGATGATCGTGGCTTCGTCGAACAACAAAGCCGTGGAAAACGTCAGCGCCGAACTGCCTGCGGCAACGGCGGTGGCGACCGATGCCGGGTTGTCCTATTTTCAACCGCTTTCCGATGCACTGCTCGAACGGCCGACCTGGGGCCTCATCGCTGCTGTGCTCGGCAACGCGGCCAACCGAGGGAGGTTCCGCAAGGTATTTTGGTGGGACAAAGAAGTGGGGCTGTCGACCTATTTGACTGAAGCCGCGGGCACTCCACAGTGGATCAGCGACAACCCGGCCGATCCTGTGGATGGCCATCGCCCGCGTCTGGTGGAAGAAGCCGATGCACCCGACGGTCACGACACCGCCGTTGAACGATGGAAAAAAGTGCGGCAAAGCTTTGCTCCGAGTCTCAAGAAAAGCCGGACCGCACTCAAGGAACTCTCGGAACTACGCGAGCGAGTAGTTCGCCTGCCGGAGTTGGTGGCGGCCGATGCGCAGGCCCGCACAGCATACGAAGCAGCCCTGAGTGTCGAACAGAAGGCGACACGCGCGGTCGCCCAAACGAAAACCGTGCTCACGGCCGCACAGACCGCTTTGCAATCTGCCGAGCGGCGCTTGAATCAGCACGACGCGTCCCGCCCTTCGTTCTGGGCACGGCTGTTTCGCTCCGGTCCTGCCAAAGCCTGGAGCGGTGCCCGCGATCCGTTGGTAAAGGCCGTCGACAACGCCCGCTCGGTGCAGGCCGAACGGGCCGCACTGTTCCAGCAGCAGGAAAATATCCGGCAGAAGGCGGCCGACACCGTCGCGCGATGCTTGACGGAATCCGGACAGGCACACGCGCTCCATGAGGCCACTCGGAAACAGGTGGACGCTGCCCGAGCCCGCTTGGAGGCGCATTTCATCGACGATGCTTTTTTTGCGCAGCCGCACGGCCGACGCCACAAAACGGTGCCCTGGTGCGATCAAGCAACTCAGAGACTGCGCGACGATCTTTTCGTGGCAGCTATGGCTGTGCACAAGGCGTTCGTCGACGCGGCTGCTAAACCCATCAAGCACAATCTCGGCGCGTTGATGAACGCGATGGGACCGTCGGGAGGTCCACTCACCGGCCCCAAGGCAGCACTCCTGCCCGATGTCTGGGCCACTCTCTTTCTGGTCGTTCCGGTCGTTTCGACCACTTTTGCTTCGGTGGAACGCATGATGGGTGCGCTGCCACCGGAGAGCCTGGGCTGGCTGTTGATCGATGAGGCCGGGCAAGCATCGCCCCAACAGGCGGTGGGTGCGCTCCTGCGCACGCGCCGCGCGGTCGTGGTGGGCGATCCGGTCCAGATCGAACCGGTTGTGCCGCTTCCGGACAGCCTGACGCAGACCATTTGCCGCCGGTTCGGCATCGACCCGGATCACTTCAACCCGCCCACGGCCTCGACTCAAACATTGGCTGATGCGGCCACCCCCTATTTCGCAGAGTTTCAAGGTCGTCACGGCAGCCGATCGGTGGGCGTGCCGTTGCTCGTGCATCGGCGATGCTCGGAACCGATGTTCCGCATAGCCAACGCAGTGGCTTACGAAGGCTTGATGGTCCAGGCGAAGACACCGAACGCCTCCGCTATTTCGGACTGTCTAGGCCCTTCTGCGTGGCTCCATGTTGAAGGAACGGGCCGGGACAAGTGGTGTTCGGAAGAAGGCGAAGTCGTGTTGAGTCTACTCCGGCGTTTGGTCGCCGCGGGTGTGCCCGGCAATCTCTACATCGTTACCCCATTTGTCGTGGTCGCCGAAAATCTACGCCGCTTGATTGCCGAAAGTGGCGTTTTGTCCGCGTGGACCGACGATGCTTACCGCTGGACCAGCGAACGGATCGGCACGGTCCACACGGTTCAGGGGCGTGAAGCCGAAGCGGTCATCCTGGTGTTGGGCGCTCCAGATCCGCAACAGCGCGGTGCGCGCGGGTGGGCGGGAGGCCGACCCAATCTTCTGAACGTGGCACTGACCCGGGCCCAAGAAGTCGTTTATGTGGTCGGTAACCGCCGGTTATGGCGAGAAGCCGGCGTGTTCAGCCAACTCGATGGTGGGCTTCCCTAGCGGCGCAAAGCGCCGGGGCTCGGGGCGCACTTGCGACGGTAGTAATAGACGCCGCGCTTAATGGCGAGGTGTGGGCGTGGTGTGAGCATCGTTCGAAAACGGCCGGTCACCCGCCGGTCCGGGACGAGCCTCACAACCCTCTCAAAGCCTTATCTGACGCCAAAAACGACAAAGCCCCGCACGAGCGGGGCCTTGACGTACTGGCTGGGGGACTAGGATTTACGTCCGGATCCCACATCCCGCATAGCATCAAGCCCTGTGGCGCCCAGACTCCCGATAGAAGTGTCCAAGGGAGGGGTCCAAGCGCTTCACACACTAGCAGACTTCGAACCTGGAGATCGAATACGGATATCGATCGGCCGGTCAACGCAAAGCAAAAGGGGCGAAACCTTGCCGTGTTGTAGGCAGGCAGAGCGGGTGCGGTCTGGATTTCTTCCGAGGCGCCCGTATATGAAACAGGCAAAGCAAACAATCAGGAGGCACCATGCAGCGCTACAACACGACCGTTGAAGTCAA
>NZ_DBNHDN010000030.1:0-180913 GCF_057139185.1 Rudaea sp.
CACTGGTCGCGCCGGTGGTCACCCAGCGGCTGCTCTCGGGTCTGGAGCGCATGCAGAACGATTTCGTCAGCCTCGAACGCCCGGATCCGCTGACCGACCGCGAGACCGAGATCCTGCGCCTGATGGCCGGCGGTTACAGCAACAAGGAAATCGCCAATTCGCTGACCGTGGCCGAGGGTACGGTGAAGAACCACGTTTCCAACATCCTGTCCAAGCTCGGCGTTCGCGACCGCACGCGCGCGGTGCTGAAAGCCTTCGAAATCGGCATCGTTTGACATATTCGCGATGCGCTGCAACAACGTGCTCGGTGCCTGCATGTGCCGCGCGATCGGCGTTCGAGGCTCGCTGCGGTAAACGTGGTGCTGCTTTGTGCGTGCCGACGCTGGCACGCATCGTTCGGGCCGGTTTCGCCGTCCTGCGGCACTCCTGCGCAGCACGTGCCGCAACCGTTTGCCGTACCCCGCGGCTGAAAGCCGGTGTTGCAAACAATTGCTGCGGTTGCCGTAGCCATTGCCGGGATTTACAAGTAACATTCGGGCGGTGCCCGGGCTGGATGCAGGCGGTTGGGGAACTCCTGATCTCGAGAACCGTGCATCCGGGTGTTTGTCGTGCGGGCGTGCCGAAATCGTGACGCAGCCTGCCGGTTCCAATTCTGGAGAGAGATAGGATGATTCGCCTGCTTGAGATTTTCGTTGCCCTCATCATCGTCGCTATCCTCGCGGTGGTCTTCGCGATTGCGTTGCCGAATCATCGGCATATCGACAAGCAGAAGGTGTATTCCGCGCCGGTGCGCCAGATTTACGACGTGTTGGACGGTTACCGCACCTATCCTTCGTGGCCGGCGCCGCTGCGCGCGTTCGATCCCAAGGTGCGCTTCGACTTCCAGGGCCCGGAAAGCGGTTCGGGAGCCAAGCTCAACTGGACCGGCTCGGCCGACGCCAAGCTCGGCAACGGCGGCTTCACGATCATTCCCGACCCGGTGCAGGACAAGCAGGTGCGCTGGGCGCTCGAAAACAACTGGAAGGGCACGGGCAAGACGCTCACCTGGGACCTCGAGCCGGCCGAGAACGGCAAGACGGTCAAGGTCACGCTGGGCTACGACGTCGACTACGGCTGGGATCTGCTCGCGCGCTACAGCGGGCTGTACGTCGGCGGCCAACCGTCGGCACTGATCGAGTTGCATCTCGACGACCTCGAGAAATTCCTCGCCACCGTGCCGAACGTCGACTACAAGGATACGGCGTTCGAACTCAAGGATGTCGCCGCACGCCCGATCCTCTATGTTTCGACAACGGCCAAGCGCTCGCTCGACGAAGTCGCCGACGCGACCGACAAGGCGCTCACCGCGATCAACGCCGACATCAAGAAAAACAAGCTCACGCAGACCGGTCCGCGCATCACGGTCACCTCGAACTGGGGCGACGAGAACTACGACTTCGACATCGCCGTGCCGGTGGAGAAGACCGATGACATCACGCCGGCCGACCCGGTCAAGGTCGGCACGACCTACGCGGGCAAGGTACTGACGACTTCGTTCACCGGCTCGCCGGCGCAGTTGCCGTTGACCCGTCTGCTGCTCAAGGCTTACGCGCTGACCCACGGTTATGCGTTCGACGACAGCGGCACCGGTCCGGGACGCTTCTACGACGAGCTGACCACGACCGACGCCAACGCAGCCGAGGACAACCAGTCCTTCACGGTGTCGCTGCCGGTCACGATCCAGCAGTAGGCACGACGGACAACGCAGCGCGGGCAGGGCGAACCTCTGCCCGCGCTGTGTCATTTCCGCAACCGGAAAACGCGCGGAACTTTTTCGCGTCGCCGCGGTATTTCTGTCGCAGCCGTGAGCAAACGGCTGCTGTTTCCCAAAGGGAAAATTCGGCTACCACTTCGGACTACGCGCATGATCGAAACCCGGCAATTGAGCAAGCGCTACGGGGAGTTCCCGGCCGTAGACGCCATCACCTTCAAGGTCGAGCCCGGCCAGGTGCTCGGCTTCCTCGGCCCCAACGGCGCCGGCAAGTCGACGACGATGAAGATGATCGCCGGCTTCCTCAATCCCACCGCGGGTAGCGCCAGCGTCTGCGGCCACGACGTCGTCGACGACGCCCTCGCGGCCAAACGCCTCACCGGCTACCTGCCCGAAGGCGCGCCGAGCTACGGCGAGATGACCCCGCGCCAGTTCCTCCATTTCGTCGCCGAGGCGCGTGGCCTGCGCGGCGGCCAACGCGCGCAGCGCGTCGACGAAGTGATCGAGCGCCTGCACCTTCATGGCGTGCTCGAGCAGCCGATCGAAACCTTGTCGAAAGGCTTCAAGCGCCGCGTCGGTCTGGCCCAGACGCTGGTCCACGATCCGGCGGTGCTGATCCTCGACGAACCAACCGACGGCCTTGATCCGAACCAGAAGTTCGAGGTGCGCAACCTGATCAACACGATGGCCAAGGACAAGACCATCATTGTCTCCACCCACATACTCGAGGAAGTGCAGGCGGTGTGCACGCGCGCCGTCATCATCGCGCGCGGGAAAATCCTCGCGGATGCGACGCCGGCCGAACTCGAGGCCAGGTCGCGCTACCACCAGGCGGTGTCGCTGACGACGACGAACCTCGCCGGCGCGAAGGACGTGCTCTCACGCGTGGCTGACGTTGCCGCGGTCGAGTACGACAAGATCACCCAGCGCCTGACCGCGATCCCGAAGCCGGGCCGCCTGATCTTCGGTCCGATCAGCGAGCTGCTGAAGGCACAGGGCATTCCGGTCAGCGAACTGCAACTCGAATCCGGGCGCATGGACGAGGTGTTCCGCACGATCACGCATGGCGATCTCGGTGAGGACCTGGCCGAGCCGCGGGAGACCTTCGCATGAGCAACATTCTCACCGTGTTCAAGCGCGAGCTGGCGAGCTATTTCGCGACGCCGGTGGCCTACGTGTTCATCGTTATCTTCCTGTTGCTGGCAGGTGCGTTCACGTTCTATATCGGCGGGTTCTACGAGCGGGGTCAGGCTGACCTGCTGCCGTTCTTCAACTTCCATCCCTGGCTGTACCTGTTCCTCGTGCCGGCGGTGGCGATGCGCCTGTGGTCCGAGGAGCGCAAGAGCGGCACGATCGAGCTGCTGCTGACCCTGCCGATGACGATGTGGCAGGCGGTGGTCGGAAAATTCCTCGCGGCATGGGCGTTCATCGGCATCGCGCTGGCGTTGACGTTTCCGATCTGGCTCACGGTCAACTATCTCGGTTCGCCCGACAATGGCGTGATCTTCGCCAGCTACCTCGGCAGCTTTCTCATGGCCGGCGCGTTTCTCGCCATCGGCTCGTGCATCTCGGCGTGCACGCGCAACCAGGTCGTGGCCTTCATCCTGACCGTGGTGGTCTGTTTCCTGTTCCTGCTCGCAGGCTTTCCGCTGGTGCTGAACTTCTTCAGTTCGTGGGCGCCGCAGGGGCTGGTCGATGCGGTTTCCGGGTTGAGCTTCCTCAGCCATTTCTCCGCGATCGCCAAGGGCGTGATCGACCTGCGCGACCTCGTCTACTTCGGCCTGACGATCGCGTTCTGGTTGTACGCGAGCGCGGTCGTGATCGACCTGAAGAAAGCCGATTGAATTGACAAGTGCGGCCAGGGCTGGCCGCTTTCCGACCTTCGCGTTCAGGGACGAACGCATGGACAAACACGAGAGACTCCCATGCCGGGAAATCGCAAGTTGATGACAATGGGCGCGCTGGCCATCCTCGCCGTGCTGTTCGTCGCCGTGATCCTGATCAGCAATACCTTGTTCCGCGGCGCGCGCCTGGACCTGACCGAGAACCATTTGTATACCTTGTCGCAAGGTACGAAGAACATACTTTCCTCGATTGATGAGCCGGTGAATCTTACCCTGTACTTCTCCGACAAGGCCGCCGCGGAAAGTACCAATCCCGACGCGGCCGCGCTGCGCAACTACGCTCCGCGCGTGCGCGAGCTGCTCGCCGAAATGGCCGCCCGCGCCGGCGGCAAGCTGCGCGTGCAGACGATCGACCCGCTGCCGTTCTCCGAGGACGAAGACCGCGCGACCACGCTCGGTCTGCAGGCGCTGCCGTGGGGGCAGGGCGGCGGCAATATCTTCCTCGGCATCGTCGGTACGAATTCGACCAACGGCAAGTCGGTGATGCCGATCGCGAATCCGAACAAGGAAACCTTCCTCGAATACGACGTGGCCAAGATGATCCACGAGCTGTCGATGACGAAGAAACCCGCGGTCGGCCTGATCTCCGGCCTGCCGATGGGCGCCGGCTTCGATGCGCAGACGCGGCAGATGCGCCAGCCGTGGGCGATCCAGTCGCAGCTCGAGCAGATGTTCGACCTGCGCACGCTGACGCCCGCGTCGGTGAAGGCGATCGACAAGGACATCAACGTGCTCGTCGTCGTCCAGCCGAAGAATCTGCCGGACGACGCGCAGTATGCGATCGACCAGTTCGTGCTGCGCGGCGGGCACCTGCTCGTCTTCGTCGATCCGCTGGCCGAGAGCGACGACTCCGGCGCCGATCCGAACAACCCACAGGCGGCGCTGCTGGCCGACCGTTCCTCCGACCTGCCGAAGCTGTTCAAGGCCTGGGGTATCGACTACTCACCGTCGAAGATCGTGCTTGACCGCGAGCACGCGCTGCAGGTGTCCTCGCCGCAGGGCCAGCCGATCCGCCATCCGGCGATCCTCGGCTTCAATCAGCGCGATCTCAATCCGACCGACATTACCACCGCGCAGCTGCAGAACATCAATGTTTCGACCGCCGGCTTCTTCCAGCTGGCCAAGGATTCGAAGAACAAGCTGACGCCACTGATCCAGACCAGCGCCGATGCGACAACCGTGCCGGCCGATCGGGTCAAGTTCCTGCCGGACCCTAGCCAGTTGCTCGTCGATTACAAGCCCGGTGGCCAGCCGCTGGTCGTCGCCGCGCGCCTCGAAGGCAAATTCGCCAGCGCGTTCCCCGAGCGCAGGGAGGCAGGGCATCTGGCCGAGGCGAAGGATGCCGGCGAGATCATCCTCGTGGCCGATACCGACATCCTCAGCAACCGGCTCTGGGTGCAGGTGCAGGCGTTCTTCGGCCAGCAGGTGATGAACGCGTTTGCCAACAACGGCGACTTCGTCGTCAACGCGGTCGACAACCTCGGCGGCTCCTCCGATCTGATTTCGATTCGCGGCCGCGCGACGTCGCAGCGCCCGTTCAGCACGGTCGACAACATGCGCCGCGCCGCCGAGGAAAGCTTCCGCGGCAAGGAGCACGAGCTGCAGCAGCGCCTGTCCGATACCGAGCGCAAGCTCACCGAACTGCAGAGCGGCAAGAGCAAGGAGAACGAGATGATCCTCTCGCCCGAGCAGAAGGCCGAGCTGACGAAATTCCAGGCGCAGAAGATCGCGATCCGCAAGGAACTGCGCCAGGTGCGGCGCAGCCTCGACGATCGCATCGAGGCGCTGGGCACGCGCCTGAAGCTGATCAACATCGGCCTGATGCCGTTGCTGATCACCCTGTTTGCACTGGGTTTCGCCTGGTTCAAGCGTCAGCGCCGCAAGACTGCCTGAGATAGCGACCGATGAACGCGAAAACACTATCCGCACTGGCCATCGCCACCGCCGTCGCGCTGGTCGCGGCGATCTGGATCCATTCGGCCAACGCGCCGGTGAGCGAGGAATCAGCCAAGGACAAGCCGTTGCTGCCGGGCCTGCGCGACCAACTCAACAAGGTCGACGCATTCACCGTGGTCGGTGCTGGTGACAAGGCACTGGTTACGCTGCAGCGCAGCGGCGAGGGCTGGCAGGTCGCGCAACGCGCCAATTATCCGGCCGACGTGGCCAAGCTGCGCGAATATCTGTACAAGCTCGCCGACGCCAGGGTGCTCGATACGAAGACGGCCAGCCCCAAGCACTACGCCGAGCTTGGCGTCGAGGATGTTTCGATTGAGAAGTGCGGCCCGGGAAGGTCGTTTCCGGATTCTCGCGATCAGGCGGGCGCGCAAGAATGCGACCCGGCCGCGAAGAACGTGCTCGTCGCGATCGGCGGCGTGAACGCCGTGCCGAAGCTGATTGTCGGCTTGTACAACGGCAAGGGCGGAGGTGGCACCTTCGTGCGCCGCGAGGGCGAGGCGCAGAGCCTGCTCGCGAGCGGCACCTTGCTCGCGGACAACGATCCGGGCGCATGGATCCGCAAGGATGTGATCGACATCGACGCGGCAAGGATCAAGGAAGTGACGCTGACAAGCAGCGAAGGCAAGCCGCTGCGCATCTACAAGGAGCAGGCTGGCGATGCCAACTTCAAGATCGCCGACCTGCCGAAGGGCAGGGAGCCCGCTTCCGACTTCGCTGCCAACGGATTGGCTTCGGGCCTTTCGAATCTGCGCGCTGACGACGTCGCCGCGGCCAGGGACGTGCCTGCGCCTGAGAAAATTTTCCATGCACGTTACCTCACCTTCGATGGCCGCATCGTCGACGTGAGCGCCTGGGAGACCGACGCCAAGGCGCGCGCGCAGTTCACGGTATCCAGTGACGCCGCGCAGCTCGAAGCCGATGTCGCCGCCGCCCAGGCCAGGGACAAGGCCGCCTACGAAACCGCCGTCGCGGCAGCCAGACTCAAGGTCGTTGAGGCCAAAGGTGATGATGCAGCGATCGCGAAGGCGCAAGCCGATGTCGTCAGGCCCGCCGCGCTGGTCGATCCGGCCAAGGATCGCGCCGAAAGACTGGCTGCGGCAAACAAGTCCGTCGAGGATCTGAACGACAGACTGCGCGGTTGGACCTTCACCGTGCCGCCGTATGTGTTTGCGAACTTCCACAAGAACATGGTCGAACTGCTGAAACCGATCGAGAGCGGAAAAAAACCCGCCGCAGGCAAGCAGAATGCCAAGCCCATGGCGCCGCTGCTGCTGCCGACACATTCCTGATGCGCGCACGCTGGCGGCGCGGGCATCGTGTTGTGGTGTCGCGTGCGTCCGGCTCAATAAAAGCGCAGGTTGTCGACTTCGAACCAGACTTTCTCACCTGGCGTGCCGCTGGCGCTCAGCACGACTTGCTGCACGTCGTCGCCCGACCAGCTTGTCGGCGGTGCTTCGCGTCCAAACGGCGCAAGCGACTGCAGCCGGGAAAATTCGATCGCGATGGATTGCCAGTGCGGCGCAAGTTCGATCGGCGCCGACCAACGCCGGCCATAGAGCCCGCGCAACTCGATGCGTTCGCTGCGGGCCGCACCGCGGATATCGAAACGGATACCGTGAAAAGCACGCAGATCCACGGGTGCTAGCGAACCGCGGCTCAGCGGAAAAACAACACCCGCATAGGCCTTTTTCTTGTGCGACAGACGCGCCTGCACCGACAAGGCGTGTCCCACGTCGTCGCGCGTCACGATTTCCGAGACTTGTACGCTGCGGTCGTTGCCGCCGTCGGCTTCGTCGGTGCGCAGTGTGTCGAGTTCGGTGCGTCCGTCGGTTCGTTCGAAGTTGTCGATCGCAGCGGCAATGCGCAACGGCGGAAGCGCGGTCTGCGCGTTGCCAGGCGGTAGCCGTGTGCCCGGACCGAAGACCTGCCGGCCGCCGATGTAAACGCGCTCGATGTGGTGGACGTCGCCGATCGTTTGCCAAGGTGCGCCGCCGATCAGCACGAGGTCGGCGCGCTTTCCGACTGCGATTGTTCCGCGATCATCCAGCCCGAGCGCGGCGGCATTGGCGGACGTGGCCGCGCGCAGCGCATCACTCGGCGTCAGGTCTGCCTGCACGAGCAATTCGAGTTCGTGCAGGGTGGCCCTGCCATGCGGCGTGCCGGGCATGCCGGCATCGGTGCCGACCAGAATCGGTATGCCGGCGGCATGCAACGTGCCGACATTGGCAAGCGCCGTGGCGAAATTGCGCCGCCGCTGGGCCACGCGTTTGTCCGCTGGATCGGTGGCTGCGCGACCCATCGGTACAGGCTCGTAAACCGCAAGCGTGGGCGCGATGCGCGTGCCGTGTTCGCGCATCAGCGCGATCAACTCGGCGTCCACCGGCGCATCGAGCAAGCTGTGCGCGATGGCGTCGACCCCGGCGCGGGCTGCTTGTTTGCCGCGTTCGAGCGTGACGGTGTGTGTCAACACCTTGAGCCCTTTCGAGTGCGCTTCCGCGACCAGCGCGGCGAGCGTGTCCTCACCCATGCTCACGTTGTCGGGATCATTGCGATACCGCCAGCCGTCGGTGAACGCCTTGATCAGATCGGGCTGATACGCAGCGACTTCGTCGACTGCTGCGCGTGCCGCAGCGGGCGAGTTCACCCACTTCGTCGTCGCCTCGTCGGCCCAGTCGGCGCCGTGACCGAGCGGTGTCGAAATGCGTGCGGCGAAGCGAACATCCGGCGCGGCGATCGTCGCCAGCCACGCACGGCGCGGCGCGTAGGCTTCCGGCGCCTCGTGGAAATCGTTGACGGTAGTGACGCCGGCAGCGATATACGCGTTGGCAATCTGTGGCAGCGTGTTTGGCGAGCCGGTCGGGCTCCAGTGCGTATGCACGTCGATCAGGCCGGGCAGCAGCGCGGCGCCCTTCGCATCAATGCGCTGCACACCGCGCGGCGCCTTCAGCCCGCTGCCGACCGCAGCGATATGGCCGTTTTCGATCAGCACGCTGCCGGGGAACGGCGCGCGTTCGGTACCGTCGAAAATCATGGCGTTGCCGATCAGGATGGCATCGCCCGTTGCGGCGGCCGCGGGCGGGGCGGCTGAGCAGGAAAGGATCAGCCATGCGGCGAGGGAAACCAGCGCCAGCGCGCGATGAATGCGAAACATGGGACTACCTCTCTTGCTGGATCTCGGCGCCGGTACGGGAAGAAGTGGGAGCGATGGCCTTGGCCGAGAGCATGGCCTCGAACAAATGCACGCCGTCGCCGCGCTGCTCGGCGATGAGGTCGAGGCTTTTCGCGATGCTGTGCGCGAAGCCGACCGGATCGTTGGCCGAATACAGGCCGACGACGCGGCGCTGTGCCAGGGTTGGCTGGTCGATGACGATGCGCGTATCGCTGTAGCGCGCGAACTCGTCGGCAGCGTACTGCAAGGTGTCACCGTTGAACGCGAGCATGCCGTCTCGCCAGGCGAGCCGGCGAGCGACGTTCTCTTGCGACAGCGGTTCGACTTCGATTGCGCGGCCCTTGCGCGCCGAGGCGCGGAAGTTAGCGGGCAATCGCGCGGGCTGCGCGATTGCGCCGATTTCAGCCACATCGACGATGCCTTCGCGCACGAGCACGTCGGTTTCGTCCTCGCCGCGGTTAGCGAGCGAGACCTGGAAGCTCGTGCCGACTGCGGTTACCTGCGTGCCGTGCGCCTCTACGATGAATGGCAGCGCGTGGTGCTTGGCGACGTCGAACACGGCGGCGCCGCGCAACAGGCGCACGCCGCGCCGTGTCGTGCCGTAGGCGACGTCGACCGCAGAGTCGGAGTCGAGCGTGATCGTTGAACCGTCAGACAGCGGCACGCGCAGCACTTCGCCCTTGTGCGTCGCATACCCGGTGCCGGAGCGCGTCGCGTGGTAGGCGCCGAAGGCAACGACAAGAATACCTGCGGCAAGTGCAACGCCGAGGCCGAGCCGGCGCAACGGGCGTCGCGGTCCGTGGTGGTTCGCCGGTGCGCGCACGCTGCTGCTCAACGCAGCGAGCCGATTCGTGCGCGCGTATACCGCGCGCGCGCGAGCGTAGGCGCCGAAGTGGCGTGCATCGGCGCGCAGCCAGGCGTCGCGCTCGACAATCTCGGTCGGATCGAGCGAGGCGCGGTCCTCGCGCGCCACCCAGTCGGCGGCGCGCTCGTCGATGTGCGGATCAGAAGGTGTCTGCATGACGTTGGGCTCCCTTGCCGCGTCGCGCTGATGTCGTACGGGCATCGTTCGCGATGGCGGTTTTCATCGATTCCATCAGCAGGCGGATACCACGCCCGATGTGTTTTTCCACAGTGTTCTCGCTGAGCCGCATGCGCGTGGCGATTTCCTGCTGGGTCATGCCTTCGACCCGGCGCAGGGTGAACGCCTCGCGGCATTGTTCGGGCAACTGTTCGATGAGCCGGCAGACGAGGCGCAGTTCCTGTTGCGACGACGCGATGCGCTCCGGCGTCGCGGCTTCGTCGGCGATGTCCATGCGCTCGATTTCGGACCAGGTCTCGATCGCGACGATGCGCGCGCGTCGCATCGCCTGCAGCATGACCGACTGCGCGGCCGTGTGCAGATATGCACGCGGCTCGCGGATGTGGCCGACGTCGGGCAGCGCGGCGAGCAGGGCGTAGACCTCCTGCACCACGTCGTCGACGTCCTCCCGCGCGGCGCCGCGGCGAATCAGCCACGCGCGCAGGTCCGGCTCGTGCGGCAGCACGTGCCGGGCGAGCCAGTCGGCGCGATCGTGACTGACGGTGACGTTCATGCGGTTCTGTGCGAGCTTGTCAAAAACCCTTGTTCAAGGTCACGTAAAAATAGCGCGGATACGGTTGATATACCGACGACTTGTAACCGAACAAGTCGGACGACACCGGTGGCCGGCGACCGCGCAGGTTGTTGACGCCGAATTTCACCGAGGTGCGCGAGAGCAGGTCGCTGCGCGCGTCGCCGAAGTCGTAGCGCGCGAACACGTTAGTATACAGCGCGGAGTCGACTTCCCAATCGCGGCCGTTGCTGTCGATCAGACCGGTGTCGTCGAACGAGCTTACCCAGCGCAGGTTGACGCCGGCGCTTAGCGGACCCTTGTTCCAGAGGAGGTTGCCGGTCCATTTGGTCCTAGGTTTGCCGCCTTGGCCGATCAGATCGCCGCCGCCGGTGATCGTGGTGCCGGCATTGATCGTACCCGCCGCGCGCGCGGCGAGCAGGGCGGCGATCTCGGGCGAGGGTGAGCGGTAGAACTCGATCAGACGCGTGCCGTTGAGCGACAGGTCGAACTGGCCGATTCCGGTCTCGGGCGACTTCCAGCTCAGTGCGAAATCGATGCCGCGCACGGTCTGCGGCTGCAGGTTGACATACTTGTCGAGCACGTAGAGCACCTTGCCCGCGGGCGCAAGGCCGGTGCCGGCGTAGCGCGCGATGTCGTCCGCGTTCGGTGCGGCACGGATCACGTTCGGATTGGTCGTGCCCTGGACGCGGTCGAGGTAGTCGAGAATCAGCGCATTGCCTTCGCCGAACAGACCGATGATGCCGTCTTGCTGGTACCTGAAGTAATCGGCCGACATCGTCACGCGACCTGCGCGCTCGGGAAGGAATTGCGGCTGGTAGACGAAGCCCGCGCCGAAATTCTCCGACGTCTCCGGCTTGAGATCGGGATTGCCGGAACGGCGTGCCGAAGTCGAGAAACTCTCGTTGCAGTTCGCGAACGAGGTGATCGCGCCGTGGCGCAGATCGGCTTCGCACTGAATGTAGTCGACGCGCGTGTTCGAGCGCGTCACCACGGTGGCGTGTATCTGTTCCAGGTTGGGGGCGCGGAAGCCCTGCGCCCAGGACGTGCGAAAGCGCAGACCGTCGACGATCTGCCAGCCGAGCGCGATCTTCGGCTTGGCCACCGAGCCGAAGTCGCTGTAGTACTCCGCACGGCCGGCGAGCTGCAGGTCGAGCGAGCGCACGAGCGGCACGCTCATGTCGTTGCCGACCAGCGGCACCGAGAGCTCGCCGAACGCACTCGACACGCTGCGCGCGCCTTGCGTGCTCGGCGTCGGGCTGACGCCGAACAGGTCGCTCGGATAGGTGATGCCGGTGACCGAATTGGTGTAGGTGACCGTGCCGTTCACGCGCGGGTCGCGCTCGTCGTGCTGGGTTTCGCGGCGCGTCTCGGCGCCGAACGCGAAGCCGACGTCGCCGGCGCGCCAGCTGAAGAGATCCGGGCGCGACGCCTTGAAATCGAGCATCGTCAGCGAATCGGTGCTCTTGCGCACAGCCTTGATCCGGAAGGGGGCCGCCGCCGAGTCGGGATTCGTCGGCGAGAACGGGTTGTAGGCGTTCGGCGTCGAATCGGCAAGCGCGGCTTGCAGCAGGGTCGAACTGACCTGGTCCTGCACGTCGCGCACCGAGGCGCGCGACCAGGTCGCCGCACTTTCCCAGTCGAACCCGAACAGATTGCCGCGCAGGCCGGCGAGCAGGCGGTACTGGTCGTCGACGACATTGATCTGCGTCGGAAAGGCGAAGCGGTAGCTCGACATCGTGACAGGCAGGCCGTCAGCAGGGATGTTGAGGGCTGGCAAACGGTTCGGATTCGACGTGCCGTCAGACCGCATCGCCGCGCCGAACGGATTCCAGTAGTTCGATGCGGGAATTGTCACCGGCAGGGAGGAAATCGAATTGACCGGCGGCTGCAGCGAATCCGCGTTGGAGCGGTAGTAGCCGGTTTCGCTGAAGAAGCCGACACCGTTGTCGAAGTCGTATTTCGTGGTCAGGAACAGATTGAGGCGGCGCACGTCCGGCGATAGCGAAATCGGCCAGCGCGCCGCTGCATCCATGCGCGTGTCGCGATCCTTGCCGGCGGTCGCGAGCGTGCCGGTGCCGATGCAGGTACTGCCCGTGATCGCCACGGCGCAGCCGCCGTCGGCGGTGGGCTGGATATGGAACGAACCGGCGGCGCTCGTGACTGGCGTACCGTTCGATTTGATCGTCTTTGCGCTCGCGGGCGTGGCGAAGTTACCCCATTCGCTCGGCGTCATGCGGCCGTCGAGCACATTGACACCGGCGAAGCGCGTATCGGCGAAATCGAAGCGGCGGTCGAAGGTCGAGGTCCAGCCCTGGTCCTGCGAGTTGAGGCCGCTGGTGGTGTAGTAGCTGTAGGCGAGGGTAACGTTGCCGCTCTGGTTGGCGAAGTTCTTGCCGATCACGCCACTGAGCAAAGTGTCGTGCCAATCGGTGCCTTCGCCGACGCCGTGCTGGATCGAAACCTTGCCGCCGTCGACGTCGTCGCGCAGCACGTTGTTGACGACGCCGGCGACCGCGTCGGTTCCATAGATCGCGGCGGCGCCGTCGAGCAGTACTTCGACGCGGGCGAGGTTCTGCACGGGTATCGCGTTGGCGTTGTAGGTCAGCACGGGCACGAGCTGGTCGTCGGCCTGGCTGGTCGGATGCGTCACTGTGCGCCGACCGTTGATCAGCAGCAGCGTGTTGCCAACGCCGAGCCCGCGCAGGTTGACCGAGGCGACGTCGCCGCGCGCGATATTCGAGCTGTTGCCGAGCGTGCTCGGCGTGCCGAAGCTGATGTCGCCCATCTGCGGGATCGAACGGTAGAGATCGTCGCCCGAGACCGCGCCGGTGGTCTCGATCTGTTTGGCGTCCAGCGTCGCGATCGGCAGGATCGCGGCGGCGGCCGAGCCCTTGATCTGGGTGCCGACTACGGTGACTTCAGAAAGAGCACGGGGCTGTTTGTCCGGCTCAACCGGCGTTTGTGCGGTTGCGGGCGCGGGTGGCTGTGCCTGTGCCACCAGAATCGGCGCGCTTGCCAACGCCACGCGCATCGGCACCGCCGCACCGAGATTGATCGTACGGTCGTTCTCGGCCACGATGCTCAGGCCGCTGCCTGCGATCAGGCGTTCGAGCAGCGCATGCGGTTCGATCGAGCCCTTGTACGCGGGCACGCGAATGCCGCGTGGTTGCGCGGCGGGCGCGGTGATCTGGAGGCCGGCCTGGCGCGCAAACTCAGGCAGCACTTCTTCGATCGCCCCGCCCTTGAGGTCGAATTCGACGTCACGCGCGAACGCGCCGGTCGCGGGCAAGGTCAGGATCGTTGCAAGGCAGGCGCGGATCGCGCAGGTCGGCAAGGCCGGCTTGAATGAAGGCATGGATCTCCCCGGATGTGGTGCTACCCCGATGGCGCCGGCCCGTTGCGGAAGCGACGCTCTCCCGAAAACAAATGATGCGTGAGCGCCGGAGTTCCGCCACTCGGATGCAACAATTTACCAACGACGGTGCAACAATGCCGCTTTGATCGGGAGAAACCATGCGCGGATTCGGTGTCTTCGCGGCTGTCCTCGGTGCACTCGCGGTCGCGCTCGGCGCGTTCGGCGCGCACGCGTTGCGCGGCATGCTTGACGAGACGACGCAGCACATCTGGCATACCGCAGTCGAGTATCAGTTGTGGCACGCACTCGCGCTGTTCGCGGTGGCTGTAGCGCCGTTGCCCGCGTCGCGCTGGCGCCGCGCAAGCGCATATGCCTTCGTTCTCGGCACCGTATTGTTCTGCGGCAGCCTCTATGCGTTGGCCCTCGGCGCGCCGAAGCTGGTCGGCGCGGTTACGCCGCTCGGCGGCGTCGCCCTGATCGCAGGCTGGCTCGCCGCGGCGCTGGCCTGCCGGCGCATGCGCTGCGACTGAGATGACAGCTGGCGCCGACGGTTTGCTGCGGCGCGCAATCGAAACCTGCATGCATCGCTTTTCGCTGCGATCGGCGAAGCGCATACTCGGGTTGAAACGCTCGTTTTTGGCGTCCGCAGGCGTTCTCAACAGGAGGGAATCATGTCGACCGCACATGTCCGGCGCGCTGCCCGCGTCCACGCTATACTTGTTGCTTTTTCCACATTGGGATTTTTCAGCGTGACTGCATCGGCAGGCACGATCAGCGCACCGGGTATGTCCGCACCGGGTACACTCGACTACGATGCCCTAGGGCAGCCGACGATCGTCGCGGCGACGGACAACGACGTCGCCTTCCTGCAGGGCTACGCGCAGGCGAAGGCGCGCTTCTTCGAGATGGATTTCAACCGTCGCGCGGTCGGCGGCACGCTGGCCGAGCTCGTCGGCCAGCCGGCGCTTGCAAACGACATCCAGTCGCGCACGCTCGGCCTGCGTCGCGCTGCGCTCGCCAGTTGGCAGGCGATGGACGACAACACGCGGGGCTGGCTGCAGGCCTATGCGAACGGAGTCAACTATTGGCTGAGGACCACGCCGTCCCTGCCGCCCGAGTACGGCGCGTTGAGCCTGAGCCATGCGGAACCGTGGTCGCCGATCGACACGATCAGCGTCGGCAAGGGACTGGCATATCAGCTGTCGTTCGACTCCTCGAAGGTGTCGAATACGATCAATTTCGCCGCCTACCAGAAGGCCGCGGCGGCGGCCAAGGTCGATCCCGTGGCGCTGTACTTCGGCGACACGCACCGCTTCGCGCCGCCCGATTCGACGGTGACGATCCGCGGATTCGTACCGAGCGCCGCGGCCGCCGGCAACACCGCCGCCGGCGCTTCGCTGCAGGCCGTCGCGCCGACTGCGACGCCAGAGCCGCAACCGATTTCCGCGCAGACGGTGAAACTCGCCCGGGCGTGGCTGGACAAGGTTGCCACGCATCCGCTGATCGTGCCGACGCTGCGCTCGCGCGCCGGACGCGAGGGCAGCAACGAATTCGCGGTCGCGGCGAACGTCACCGCCTCGGGCAAGCCGATCCTCGCCAACGATCCGCACCTCACGCTGGCACTGCCGCCGATCTTCATCGAGATGCACATCACCTCGAACGACCCGGCGTACGCGCAGCCACTCAATGCGAGTGGAGTCAGCGTGCCGGGCGCGCCGGGTATCATCCAGGGCTGCACGACGAACGTCTGCTGGGGCACGACCGTCAATCCGATGGACGTGACCGACTTCTTCCAGGAGACGCTGCAGACCAATGCGTTCGGTCTGCCCACCGCGATCGTGCACAACGGCATGGCCGAGCCGGTGATCTGGCAATTCCAGAGCTACTACGTCAACAAGATGACGGCAGGTCTGACCGACAATCTCGTCCGCGACGACGCGATCGGCCCGACCAACGGCGGCCTGACGATCATCGTGCCGCGCAGGAACAACGGTCCGATCGTGCAGATCGACGGCAACAACGGCTTGTCGATCGCCTACACCGGCTTCGGTCCGACCATGGAGCTGAAGGCGTTCAAGCTGATCAATCGGGCGAACAATCTTGCCGACTTCCAGAACGCGCTGACCTACTTCGATTTCGGCTCGCAGAATTTCGCCTACGCCGACACCGCGGGGAACATCGCCTACTTCACCAGCGCGGAAAACCCGATCCGCCAGGATTTGCAGGAAGGTGCGCCCGGTGGCGGCATTCCGCCGTGGCTGATTCGCGACGGCTCCGGCAAGCTGCACCACGACTGGCTGCCGGTGCAGCATCCGCAGCCGAACCAGGCGACGCCGTTCGAGATCATGCCGGCGTCGGAGATGCCGCACGTCATCAATCCGTCGGCGGGCTTTTTTGCCAACGCCAACAATGATCCGATCGGTATCCTCGCCAACAACAACCCGCTCGGCATGCAGCGGCCCGGCGGCGGTATCTACTATCTCAACTACAACTACAGCGTGTATCGCGTCACGCGGATCAGCAAGCTGTTGTCGGCGCTGATCGCCTCCGGCAAGAAGATCACTCCGGATGACATCAAGGCCGTGCAACTCAACAATCAGCCCGCCGATGCGGAACTCGTGCTTCCGTACCTGCTGACGGCATTCGGCAACGCGCAAGGCAGCACGTGGGGACAGTTGAGTCAGCTCGCGAACGATCCGGCGGTTTCCAATGCGATCGCGCGACTCAATGCGTGGAACCTGGCCACACCGACCGGTATCCAGCAGGGGTACGATCCGGGCGACAACCCGTTCGCATTGCCCGCGCCGAGCCAGTCAGAGCAGGATGCGAGCGTCGCCGCCACGCTGTACTACCTGTGGCGCAGCAATGCGATCAAGAATATCGAGGACAAGACTTTGACCGGTCTCGGCCTCGGCAGCTATCTACCCGGTGACGAGGATGCGTGGACGAGCGTGAAATTCCTGCTCGATGCCTTCCCGATACTCGGCGGCAAGGGTGCCTCGGGGGTGAACTTCTTCGCCGTCAGCGGAGCGCCCGATGCGGCATCGGCGCGCGACTACGTGCTGCTCAAGAGCTTGAAGGACGCGTTGACGCAGGCGTCGAGCAACGCGTTTGCGGCCGCGTTCAACAACTCGACGAATCCTGCCGACTATCACTGGGGCCTGTTGCACCGCTTCGTGCTCGAGCATCCGCTCGGTGGACCGTTCAACGTCCCCGGCGCCGGCAGCCCCTATCCGTTCACCGATCTCGCGCCGAACCTGCCGGGTCTCGCGCGCGACAGCGGCTGGGAAACCGTAAACCCGGGCGGTGGCACGTTGCGCGTCAGCGGCGTCAACGATTTCATGTTCAGCGGTGCGACCGCACCGGGTCGCCGCTTCGTCGGCGAGATGTCGCTGCCGATCAACGCGTTCGAGGTGATCCCGGGCGGCAACAGTGCCGTGCTCGGCAGCGCGAATTACGTCGATCAATTGCCGTTGTGGCTGACCGGGCAATACCATCCGTTGACGGTAGGCAATCCGTAACGACAGACGTCGTGGCCTGATGAATCGCCCCCGTGTTCGTCATTCCCGCCTTCGCGGGAATGACCGCACGGAGCCATGGCAGGACTGTGGACTATATTTTTGCGTGCCAGCACCAATGCCACGGTTCGTAGGCGATGCCATGGCGGTTGCCGCGCGGGTAGCTCAGCGTGAATTTGTACAACTTTGCATTTTTCCGCAGCCAGGCGAATGCGGATGAACGTTCGAACGCTTCTTCCAGCGCCGCATAGCCGGGCGTCGTGACGTCGAGCGCGCGGCCGCTGTGGTGCTCGCTGTAGCCCGGTGCGGCGCTGACGCGCAGGATCTCGTCCATCGATTGGCCGCGTTCGAGCTTTCGCCGCAGGATACCGAGCTGGTATTCAATGCTGCGGAATGCAGAAACAATTTCGAGTTCTACACCGTCCCGCACCGCCGCCTCGCGCATGCGCATCCACGCGCGCGCGGCACGTGCGGCGAGGTATTGCTCGCGACCCTGCGTGTCGCGACCGATGCTTGTCAGCCGCGTCGGCTCGCGCACGCGGTGCAGACCGCGCAGGCGGCCGTAGCCGCGCGGCACACCGAGTGCGAACGCGGCTTCGACGAAGTCGACTTCCGTAGTCCGGTTCACGGCGCTGAGAGTACACGGATTCGCATCGCTACCGCCTGATTCAGCCATGCGGCAGGAACAGGGGGCCGATGACGTGCAGGACGATATCGGTGCTGAAATGCGCGGCAATCGCGTGCTCAAGCCCGAAGCGCCAGAACAGCCAGCCGAACGCGATGCCGCAGACAGCGTTGGCCGAGACGATGCTGGCGGCGATCGCCCGCGACACCGGTACCTGCGAGATGGCCGACCAATTGGGCAGATGCGCCGCACCGAAAAGTGCCGCAGCGACGACGATCGCAAACCAGTAGATTGCGGGGCTCGGCTTGCAAACGCGCGCCGCGAGCCATGCCAGCACGGAGACGAGGAACAGGCGGAATACGGCTTCTTCGACGATACCGCCTTGGAACGAGGCAAGCAAACCTTGCCACCACACCGGTATGCGGTGGATGTCTATGGAATCCACTGGCAGCGGCAGCACCAGTTGCAGCAGCCAAGCCGCAATCGCGGCGGCCATGCCGAGCCCGATCGCACTCAACCAGTGTGATGGCGGCAGTTTCGTGTCGTGGACGAACCAGCCGCGTATTCCCGGACTGTCCAGCCCGAAGCGTTCACCGGCGCGCAGCCCGATCCACGTCAGCAACGAGATGATGACGAAGTTCGCTACGAAGCTAGCTAGAAGCCAACCGGTCGACGGCGAGGTGCCCTTGGTCATTGCCAGCCCGTACGGCAAGGCCAGAAGCGACGCGATCGCGCCGCCGACACCGAGCGTCAGGGCGACGCTTCCGTCGCGTCTTTCCGACACAGGCTGCCGCAGCATTTCGCTGAGTGTGACTGTCTGTGTGGTTTCGTTCATGGGATATCGGCCTTGTCGTCGTCTGTCGGAGAAACGGCGCCACGAATGCGTCCCGCCTTGCGCAGCGCATCGCGCAGCAGGTACTCGATCTGCGCGTTGACGCTGCGCAGCTCGTCGTCGGCCCAGCGCTGGACCGCGTCGAGCACGTCGGCGCTGATGCGCAGCGGATAGGCTTTCTTATCGCCGGTTGCCATGATCTTTTGGAACCGGTCTGTCCTGATAGCGCAGGGTGCCAATCACCGCGATGGCGGACAAGGCGCAAATCGACGCTACGGAAACGACGACCACGATATTGAGAAGTGGATGGTTGTCGAACAATGCGTAGATCGCCACCCCCATGGCGCAGACGATGGCACCAATCAAAAGCAGAATCAGGCTTGCAAAACGCCCCAGGGCTTGCGGATTGCTGACACGACGCCAATCGACGCCGTTGACGAGACCGACCGGGCCGCGTATGCGGATGACGATGGCCAGAGCCCAGCAAAGTGCCGCCGTCAGCAGCGTTACCAGCAACCCCGTGAGTTGATCAGACATTTCGAGTACCCCAGTTAGGGTGCGCGGCGTACAACGGCGCTGATGTGCAGCGGATAGGCTTTCTTATCGCTGGTGGTCATCGTATTTGGGAAATGGTTTGTCCTGATAACGACGCAGACCCCTGGTGAGTACGAGGACGAGCGCACCTGTTGCTGCCAGAAGCGCCGTCGACAGCGGATTGATCAAATTCACCTTCTGGCTCGAGATGAAGGCGTAGAAGAGGAAACCGAAAACGACCAGCGCCGTGGCGTACACGAACAACGTATTGGAGACGAAGCCGACCAACCCATGAGGATTTTTCACGCGTTTCACGTCGAGGCCGTTGATCGATCCGATGCCCTGCGCCCGGACAACGACACCGATAGCGAACAATAGACAGCTCGCGCCGAGCATGGCGATCAGCACGATCAATGCGTTGTTCATCGACTTGCCCCGTCAGTTGTACAGCGTGCCGGTATTCACGATCGGCTGCGTGCCGCGTTCTCCGCAAAGCACCACGAGCAGGTTCGACACCATCGCCGCCTTGCGTTCCTCGTCGAGCTGCACCACGCCGCGCGACTTCAACTGGTCGAGCGCCATTTCGACCATCGTCACCGCGCCTTCGACGATGCGCGTGCGCGCAGCGATGATCGCGCTCGCCTGCTGGCGCTGCAGCATGGCTTGCGCGATTTCTGGCGCGAACGCGAGGTGCGAAATGCGCGCTTCGATCACCTTGACGCCCGCGTTGGAAAGACGCTCCTGAATCTGCTCCTGCAAGTGATCGGCGACTTCCTTGCCGTGGCTGCGCAACGAGATGCCGCCGGTGTCGTGCGAATCGTAGGGGTAGCTCTGTGCCATCTGGCGCAGCGCCGACTCACTCTGGATGTGGACGAAGTTCTCGTAGTCGTTGACCTGGAACAAGGCCTCGGCGGTGTCGACGACCTGCCAGACCACGACCGCGGCGATCTCGATCGGGTTGCCATCGAGATCGTTGACCTTGAGCTTGGACGATTCGAAATTGCGCACGCGCAAGCTGACGCCGGTCTTGCTGTAGAACGGGTTTGCCCAGCGCGGGCCGGCGTCGCGCACCGTGCCGACATACTTGCCGAAGAACTGCAGCACCTTGCCCTCGTTCGGAGCCACGGTGAAGAAGCCGGCGAGGCACACCACCAGCACGATAGCGATGAGGATCGCAGCGACGATGCCCCACGGGCTCTTGCTCTGGATCGCGTGGATCAGTCCGGCGATGTCGGTGATCAGCAGGACGACCAGGCCGATCAGGGCGGGGATGCCGGACGGTGCGGACACGGAACGTTCGTTCATGGCGGTTTCCTCGATGAGTTCGAGATAATTATATATCAAAAAGATATCATTGCCTATCAGGGCCGCAATTCTTGATGCTGGCTTCTCAAGGGTTGGCGATGATGTATGCCGACAGCGGCGCGTCGTCGGTCTCGGCCACGAGCGGTGGTTTGGACAACCCGGTTTCGTTCTCGATTGCGCCTGCGGCGCACCGAATATCGACCACATGCTCCGCCGATATCAGGGCACAGCCCGGCTTGTCGTTTGCTCACCGCAATGGTCCTGCCGTGACCAAGCGATCGGCTTGATTTCACCGAGACCGAACACCCAGGCGGCGCCGCCAAGCAGGGATGCGGCGGCGGCGATGAGAAAGGCCGGCACAAAACTTCCGGTTCGATCGACCAGTATGCCAGTCAGGAACGGTGCAATGAGTCCGGCGATGTTGCCGAGGCAATTCTGCATGCCCACCCAGCGGCCAGCGGCAGCGGGCCCGGCCAGCGTTTGTGCAACGAGATAGATATGCGGCGCAGTCAGGCCGAAGGCGGCGCACGCCAACACCAACAGGCAGGCCGAAACCATGGTGCTGGCCAGTGCGCAGGCCGCGACGCAGGCACCCACGATGCATGCACCTGCGGCCAGATACGTCTTGCACACGCGTGTGTGGCTGATGCCGGCGCGAATGCGCCGGTCGGTGATCCAACCATTGGCGGTAGCAACGACGGCCATAAGCAAATACGAGACTCCGCCGATCGTCGCCATTTGCGCGAGTGTCCAACCGCGTTCGCGCACGAGATAGTACGGAATCCAATTCAATACGAAATACCAGACGTAGTTCACGCCGAAATGCCCCAGGCTTGCGTACCACAGTGCGGGAGTACGCAACAGCACGGCGGTCGGCGGACCGGATTCGGCATTTATCGCGCGCGGTTGGGGCAGATGCGGCTGCGCAATCGTGAGCCAGGGAATCACCCACAACAGACTGACCAGCCCAAAGCCGGCGAAGAACCAGCGCCAGCCATAAGCGGCGATCAGCATTCCACCAAAGAAGATGCCGAAAGCAGGGCCGGCGGACAAGCCCACACTGGTCGCCGCATTGGCGATACCGCGCGCGGACTCCGGCACGCTGCGCGCGATGATGCTCGAAGCGGTGGGGAAGGAAACCGACTCGCCGAGACCGAGCAGCAGGCGCAGTCCGACCAACATGACGAAGCCTTGTGCCAAGCCGGTAAGTGTCATGGCCAGCGACCAGACCACGAATCCGGTCAGCAGCACGTGCGCGGCACCGTAGCGGTCGGACAGCCACCCAACGGCGATCTGCATCGGTATGTAGGTAATGAAGAACGCAGTGAGCAGGAAGCCGAGTTGGGAGGTGGAGAGTTGGAATTCGTCCCTGATCGATGGTGCGGCGGTGGCGAGATTGCCGCGATCGATGTAGTTGATGAACACCGAAAGTCCGAGCAAGACCACGGTGGCGAGCAGCCAGCGTGGCAGGCGCTGCGAGGTGTCGATGATGCGATCATGCATACAACCTCCCTGACGCGGTTGTGGGTGGAACGGATTGGTGCAGGTCCCAAGCGCTGCTCGCGATTGCATGCGAAGGCGAAGCACCCCGTTGCCCGCCCTTCGGTTTTTGCTGTGTCGCACCCGAGTTCGTGGCATCGACGCGATGCCCGACGGCCAAAACGCGTACAGGCTACTCCGGCGCCGTGTCGGCCGGAAGTACTGTACGTAGCGACGAGCGATCCGCACTGCGGCGGAGGAACCAGCATGTGCCCGGAACGTGGGTCTTGCCCATTTCATTGGCATGCGCAAGCGCCTTCATATCGAGGTGAACCCCATGCGAGCGATGCAGCTGGTCGTCGCCGACGACTATGGGGTCAACGGCGTGACGGCATCGATGCGCACACGGCCCAGGGTGTTGAAGCCGGCGTAAAAACGCCACGGATCGCCGTTGCCGGTGGATAGCGCGACGTGGCCGGCGTCGAAGCCTTGCAGCGCGGCGTCGTAACTGCGCCAGTGCCCGTCGACCCAGGCTTGCGCCCAGGCGTGCGGCACGAATACATCGGTCTTGCCCGCGTAGTGGTCGATGTAAACGAGGCCGTCGACGACGCGGGTCGGAATGCCGAGCGCGCGGCCGAGCGCGGCGAGCAACACGGCGTGTTCGGTGCAGTCGCCTTCGGGATTCTTCGCCACTTCGAGTGCGGAAGCGTAGCCGACGCTGAGGTCCTTGGTGCGGATGAACTTGCGCACGAAGTCCTCGAGGTTCTGCATCTGCGCCGCCGCGGACTTTGCATCGCCCGCGCCTTCGTGCGCGAGCTTGACGATCTCCGGTGCGGCGCTCTGCAACCAGTCGTTCGGCCGGGTGTCGGCGGCGGCGGGCCTGCCTTCGCGCGCGGCCGCCGCGGATGCCGGCGCGATGCGCAGCTCGACCTTGCCATCTGCCATCGCGATCACCTGCTGCTCATCGGTGGTCGCGAACTTCAGCGCTTCGCCGCTGCTGTCGGTCGGGCTGAGAAGGATGCGCGCGCCGTTGCTGCGCTCGCTCGAAGTCAACGCGCGCGGCGACTCGAGCATCGTGCGCACGAGGACATCAGGGGCCTGGTTCGGCGCGGTGGCGCAATCCTTCGAGCAGGCAAGCATGGTCAACTCGTAGCCCATCATCGGCACGAGCAGTTTGCGTACGCTCGCATCGGCGTCGACCCAGGAGACGGTGCGCGTCGGCGTGCCGCCAAGGGCGATCGTCTGTTCGATGCGCACGACTTCGCGGCGGCCTTCGGGCAGCTCGATCGACTCGCGCGCGCCGACGCGCGAGTCGACCTCGACCGCTTCGAGATTCTCGGCCTGGAACGCGAGCGCCTTGTAGCGCGTGCCGGGTACGAGCCCGTGTTTTTCCTCGATCAGGCGCATTCCTTCGGCAAGCACGGCGCCCTGTGGCCAATCGATCGTGCGCGTTCGTGTTGCACCGCCGACCTCGCTGGTCACCTCGAGTTTGCCATCGCTGCGCAGCGTGCCGCGCTGCACGCTTTCGATGCCGGAAATTTTCGTGCGCGATTCGAAGCGCAGCGGTTTGCCTGCACGCGTTTCCTCGTCGGTCTCGCTCGTGCTCAGCGCAAGCTTGAGGCCGGAGCGCTCGAGTTCGATCTGCATCGCCTGGGTCGTGCGCACGCGCTCGCCATCGATGTTGCGCGTGGTGTGCATGCTGCCGATCTTGCGCCCGTCGAGCAGCACGCTCATCCAGGTATCGTCGGGCGCTGCCGCGCGTGCGGCGGCAAGCGGCAGCAGGGCCAGGAAACAGAGAAGGCGCAGCATGGAAATATCGCGGAAGGGAACAGTGCCCTAGGATACCCGAAGCAGTCGGCAAGACTCGGCGGCGTGACGAGGATTCGCGTGTTGTAGCAAGGATCCGATGCCGAGTCCGCGTGATTTTCGACGATGCGGGAATCTGTTAGGCTTGGCTGCCCCTGTCGTCTGGAAATTTTCGCGACCCGCCGTCGATGGCCATTGTCCGCGTCAACGACAGGAGCTTGCACTTCGAAAGTCAGAGTGAGACAGGGGGTTTTATGCGGCGTCGAATTGCGGTCCGTGCTTGGGCCGCGGGCTTGCTTCTGGCCGTGGCGCCGGTGGCATGGGGGCTCAATACGCCCAGCGTGCTCGATTCCGTCACCACCCAAGTCTCGACTGGTCTCTATCATGGCTGCGGGCTGAGTACGGCAGGCGGCGTGAAGTGTTGGGGCAACAACGCGCACGGCCAGCTCGGCAATGGGTCGATCGTGGACAGTTCCTTGCCGGTGATTGTGACGGGCCTGACCGGCGGCGTGGCGGTGATCGCGGGGGGCGGCACGCACACATGCGCGCTGACCATGACGGGGGGCGTGAAGTGCTGGGGCAACAACAGCGATGGCCAGCTCGGCAACAACTCGACCACGGACAGCAACACACCGGTGGATGTGACGGGCCTCACCAGCGGCGTGGCCGCGATCGCAACCGGTGGCAGCCATACCTGCGCGCTGACCACGACGGGTGGGGTCAAGTGCTGGGGCCATAACACCGATGGCGAGCTCGGCAACAACTCGACAGTGGCCAGTCCGACACCGGTGGACGTGGCCGGCCTGACCAGCGGTGTGGCGGCAATCGCGGCGGGTGGCTTTCATACCTGCGCGTTGACCACCGCAGGCGGGGTCAAGTGCTGGGGCGCCAACGGTGAAGGCCAGCTCGGCAACGGCTCGGCCACGACCAGCCTGACTGCCGTTAATGTCAGTGGCCTCGCCAGCGGCGTGGCGGCGATCACGACCGGCGGGTACCACACCTGCGTATTGACTACGGCGGGTGGAGTCAAGTGCTGGGGCGGCAACGGCAACGGCCAACTCGGCAACAACTCGACTGCGGCCAATCCGACGCCGGTGGATGTGGCGGGCCTGACCAGCGGCGCCGCAGCTGTCGCCGCGGGCGACTTTCACACCTGCGCCATGACCACGGCGGGCGGAATGAAGTGCTGGGGCGACAACGGCAACGGCCAGCTTGGCAACAACTCGATTGCGACCAGCCTGATACCCGTGGATGTGATGGGCCTGGCCGCCGGTGTAGCGGCGATTGCGCCGGGCGGTTTTCACACCTGCGCGTTGACCGCATCAGGCGGGGTGAAGTGCTGGGGCGCCAACAGCAACGGCCAGATCGGCAACGGCTCGACCACCGACAGTCATACGTCGGTGGATGTAGCCGGTCTGAGCAGCGGCGTGGCGGC
Organism: Rudaea sp.; assembly: GCF_057139185.1. Taxonomy (NCBI): domain Bacteria; kingdom Pseudomonadati; phylum Pseudomonadota; class Gammaproteobacteria; order Lysobacterales; family Rhodanobacteraceae; genus Rudaea; species Rudaea sp. The sequence continues at coordinate 25,285 of NZ_DBNHDN010000030.1, forward strand.
AGTCGCGACGGGCGGCTTTCACACCTGTGCGTTGACCGCGGCGGGCGGAGCGAAGTGCTGGGGAGCCGACGGCGAGGGCCAGCTCGGCAACGGCACCGCCACCGACAGCCTGACTCCCGTGGACGTCACGGGCCTCGCCAGCGGCTTGGCGGCGATTGCGACGGGCGGATATCACAGTTGCGCGTTGACCAGCGCCGGCGGGATCAAGTGCTGGGGTGCTGACGGCAATGGCCAACTCGGCAATGGCCTGACGACCGCCAATCCGACACCGGTGGATGTGACCGGCTTGACCAGCGGCGTGGCGGCGATTGCCGCCGGCGCTTATCACACCTGCGCGCTGACTGCGGCGGGCGGAGTGAAATGTTGGGGCAGCAACGGCGATGGCCAGCTCGGCAACGGTTCGACGACGGACAGTTCGACGCCGGTCGATGTGACCGGCCTGACCAGTGGAGTGGCGGCAATTGCGACAGGTGCGGGCGCCAATCACACCTGTGCGCTGACCACGTTGGGTGGCGTGAAGTGCTGGGGCAACAACATCGATGGACAGCTCGGCAACGGCTCGACCACCAACAGCCCGACTCCCGTGGATGTGACCGGGCTGACCGCCGGGACGGCAACGATCGCGACGGGTGGCTACCACACCTGCGCGCGCACCACGACGGGTGGGATGAAATGCTGGGGCGCCAACGGCGCTGGGGAGCTCGGCAACGCTTCGACGACGGCCAGCCCGACACCGGTGGATGTAACGGGCTTGACCAGCGGCGTTGCGGCAATCACGGCAGGAGTCGATCACAGTTGCGCGCTGACTGCGGCGGGTGGGGTCAAGTGTTGGGGTGCCGACGGCAATGGCCAGCTTGGCAACGGCTTGACCACGAACAGCTCGACGCCTGTCGATGTAACCAACCTGACCGCCGGTGTGGCAGTGGTCGCGACGGGGGGCAACCACAACTGCGCACTGGTCACCGCGGGCGGGATGGAGTGCTGGGGCTACAACCTGAGCGGCCAACTCGGCAACGGCGCGACTTCGGACAGCCCTGTTCCGGTGAACATGCTGTCCGGCCAGACGCTCAACGCTTTTGCTCCGGGCACGGCTGGCACTGGCACACCGTTGTCAGCGATAGCGGCTGGAGTCGGCGCGCCGCTGAGCGCCGCAGCCAGCGGCGGAGGCAGCGTCGCCATCGTCTACGACGTATGGACCCCGGGTACCTGCTCGGTGGCGGGTGCCACGTTGACCGCTCCGGCTGCCGGGGTGCTGTGCGGCGTACGCGCTTCGCGCTCCGGCGGCAGCGACGGTGGCAACGGCACCACTGCGGCGGCCCCGCAGCAACTGCGTCTGATCCTGGTCACGCCCGCCACGCCGATGCTGACGCTCTCCAGTTCACTCAACCCGAGCGCGCAGGGCGTCAGCGTCACCTTCAGCGCGACCTTTGCCAACGCCGGAACGTTGACCGGATCGGGCAATGTCTCGTTCTGCGCCGATGCGACCACGACCAACGCGGCCTGCACCGGCGGTACCGTGCTGTGCACGGTCGCGGCCAGTGCCAGTCCGACGACGTGCATGACCAGCGCGCTCGCGGCCGGCGCGCACGCGATCACGGCATATTTTGCCGGCGACACGAACAATCACGCGGCCGCATCGGCCGCGCTCATGCAGGTCGTGACCAGTCCGCCGGCAATCACCAGCGCGAACAACACGGCATTCGCGGTGGGAGCGGCCGGCACGTTCACGGTGACGACAACGGGTGTTCCGACGCCGTCGGTCAGTGAAACAGGTGCATTGCCGGCTGGCGTGACGTTCACCGACAACGGCAACGGCACGGCCACGCTGTCGGGTACGCCTGCCTTGGCCACGGTGGGCACTTATCCGCTCAGTTTCAAGGCGACGAACGGCATTGCGCCGGATGCAACGCAGAACTTCACGCTGAGCGTCGGCAAGGGCACGCAGAGCATCACGTTCGGCGTGCAGACTCCGGCCAGTCGCCCGTTCGCCAACGGCGCCACGTTCACGCTCGATCCGCTGGCCAGCGCCAGTAGCGGCCTGGCAGTCAGCTACGCCTCACTCACGCCGGGAGTGTGTTCGATCGCCGCCAGCACCGTGGCGATGGTCGCGGACGGCACCTGCACGATCAGCGCAAACCAGTCCGGCGACGCGAACTGGCAGGCGGCCGCACCGGTATCGCAGTCCGTTGCCCTCGTGCAGTACTGGGCCGTGACCACCGCGGTCAGCGGCAGCGGCGGATCAGTCTCCGCGCCGGCGACTGCTTCGGTCGCAGAGGGCTCGGCCACGACGTTCACCATCACCCCGGATCCGGGCCATGCGGTAGGCACGGTGGCTGGCACGACATGCACGCCGAGCCTGCAAGGCGGCAGTATCTGGACCACCGGCGCGATCACGGCGAATTGTGCGATCACGGTGACATTCTCGCCGGGCTTTGTCTCGCTCAATCCCGCGCGCCTGCTTGATACGCGCGCCGGTGCCAGCACGGTGGATGGCCAGTTCGCGGGCGTCGGCGCACTCGGCGCGGGCGGCCGACTCGATCTGGTCGTGGCGGGACGCGGCGGCGTACCTGCCACTGGCGTCGTCGCCGTGGTGTTGAATGTGACGACGGCTTTGCCCACCGGCCCTGGCTTTGTCACGGTATGGCCTACGGGCGCGGCGCAACCGTTGGCATCGAACCTCAATTTCGTAGCCGGGCAAACCATTCCCAACCTCGTGATCGCCAAACTCGGCGTCGACGGCAAAGTGTCGCTGTTCGCATCGGCTGGCACACACCTGATCGCCGACGTTGCGGGATACTTCAGCGCCGCGACGGATCTGGTCGCGCTGACGCCGGCACGCTTGCTCGATACGCGCGCCGGCAACGCAACTGTCGACGGTCAATTCGCCGGCCAGGGCGCGCTCGCACCCGGGGCCAGGCTCGACCTGCAGGTTTCCGGGCGATATGCCCTGCCGGCGACCGGTGTCGGCGCGGTACTGCTGAACACGACCGTGGCCAATCCGAGCGCGCCGGGCTATCTGACGCTATGGCCCGCCGATGCCGCGCAGCCGGTGGCGTCGAATCTCAACTTCACGCCGGGCTTGACCATTCCGAATCTGGTGTTGGCCAAAGTCAGCAGCGCGGGTCGGGTATCGATCTACAATTCCGCCGGCACCACCGACGTGGTGGCGGACGTGCAGGGCTGGTTTCCGCTGTCATCGCAACTCACGTCCCTGGTGCCGGCGCGCGTGGTGGATACGCGTACCGGAGCGTTCACCGTCGATGGCCAGTTTGCGGGCGGCGGTGCGTTGGCGGCCCTCAGCACGACGGATGTCAACTTGCTCGGTCGCGGCGGGGTGCCGGCCAGCGGAGTGGATGCGGTCGTGTTGAACGTGACGGTGACCGGGACGGCCGGCGCCGGGTATCTGACGGTGTGGCCAACCGGATCGGCGCAACCGAATGCATCCAACCTCAACTACGTCGCGAACCAGACCATACCGAACATGGTTACTGCCAAGGTCGGCAACAACGGAAAAGTGTCGTTCTACGTCGGCAGCGGCAACAGCACGCAGCTCGTCGTCGACGTGGTAGGCTGGTTTGCGCGCTGAGCGCTTTCGATTCAAGTATCTGCAACCTCGCCATTCCCGCGATGGCGGAGCTATCGACAGCCGAATGGCTGGCCATCCCGTTCTTGATCTTCGCTGCGATGGAGCAAGAACCCGAATCCGGGCTCCATGCCTCGCATGGCCCCGGAACGACGGGGCAAGCACTACAGACGAAACCGATCTAACAGGCTGTTGAGAAGAAACTACGCTGCGAATTGCTGATCATAGAAACGACCGATCATGCGGCGAATCAAGCGATGCGTGGAGCGGATGGGCAGCAGCCGGGGATGTTCTCCTGCGTGTCGGTCGAGGCGGGTGTGCCGGCGAATCGTCCGATCCGCAAGCTGCCGCTGGTCGGTCCGGACGCCGTGCGCGGCTGGACGACGCGGACGTGCGCCGCCTGCAACCTGATCCGACTCGGTGGCATCGGCGCATGGTGGGACCCATCGCCGGCCTGAGGAGAAGTGCGTTCGGTGGCCGCATATCCGCACCTGCACATCCCGGATCGAAGCGCCCGGCGATGGAAAAGCCCTATCGTTGGGAGGGAAAGGCGAGCTTCCCAACAGCCTGCTAAGCGAAGCCACCGGCGAATCGAAGCATCGAGCGCAGGTTCGCAGCGATCACGGATCAGGCGGTGCTGCCACGGGCAGCAACTTTCCAGCCATCGGCCGTCAACAGTTCCAGCGGACGGAAGCGCGCCTTGTAGTCCATCTTCGGGTGGCGCTCGATCCAGTAGCCGAGATACACGTGAGGCAGGCCGCGTTCGCGCGCGAGTTCGATCTGGCGCAGGATCGCGTGCGTGCCGAGGCCGCGCGCCTCGAGCGCCGGATCGTAAAAGGTATACACGGCCGACAGGCCGGTCGTGGTGATGTCGGTGACCGCGAGCGCGCACAGCTCGCCGCTGGCGTCGCGCAACTCGAGAAACGAGGTCGGACTCCACGCGGTGTAGAGGAAGCGGGTGAAATCCTGCGGGTCCGGGTTGTCCATGCCGCCGCCCGCATGGCGCGCGTCGAGATAACGCCGGTACAGGGCGAAGTATTCGTGGCTGTAACGCGCCGGCACGACGCTGAGCGCGAGATCCGCGTTGCGCCTGAAATTGCGCCGCTGGCTGCGATCGGGTTCGAACTGTGTGACCGGAATGCGCGCCGGCACGCAGGCGCGGCATTGCGGACATTGCGGGTGGTAGACGTGGCCGCCGGCGCGGCGGTAGCCGCGGGTGAGCGCATGCGCGTACATGCGCGGCAGGTGCGGAGCGGACGGGTCGATGACGAGGTTCTGCGCCGTCCGCTCGGCGAAGTAACCGCAGGCGTGCGGCAGGGTCTGAAACAGGCGGACGGTTTCGGACTTCATGGGGTTAGTCTACATCGCCGCCCAGGCGAAAGAGCAAGGGCGGATTGGCCACGGATGGCAAAACAGATCTTCAGTTTCTTGCCGCGACCTCGTCGATGTGCAGCAGCAGGTCGGCCGGGTCGGCGTAGACGCGAAACGCGCCGGCGCGGCTCAGTTCGTCCTCGCCATAGCCGCCGGACAACAGGCCCACGCCGAGGCCGCGCGCGCGCTTCGCCGCGATCATGTCCCAGATGCTGTCGCCGAGGACCAGCGAATCGCGGATGTCGACGCCGAGGCGTTCGGCCGCAGTCAGGAACAGGTCCGGGTCGGGCTTGGCATACCTGACCTGGTCGCGCGTGACCACGGCTACCTTGGCCGGATCGACGCCGAGCGCGGCGAGATTGTGCCCGGCGGTTTCCATGCGGCCGCTGGTCGCGATCGCCCACGGATTGCCCTGTTCGGTCAGATAGTCGAGCAGTTCGCGCGCGCCGGGCAGCGGGCGCACGCTGGCCGAGAGCTGCTGATAGGCGGCGGCGTGGTTCCTGCGCAGGCGCTCGAGGCGCTCGGGCGTGTTGTCGAAGCCGGTCTCGCGCAGCAGGATGTTGGCGAACAGGCCGCCGGACATGCCGATCTTGCGATGGATGCGCCAGACCGAGAGCGGAATGCCTTCCGCATCAAGCGCGGACTTCCACGCGAGCACATGCTGGTAGACGCTGTCGATCAGGGTACCGTCGAGATCGAACAGGAAGGCGGTTTTGATGCGGGACATGAAGCGGGCCAATGACGAGTGCAGTAGCTGTTCGGGGGATTTCTAGAAAATCCGGACGACGCCCAGCCAGTTGAGCATCAGCAGCGCGCCGATGGCGGCGAGCAGCAGCGTGCGTATGTTCCAGACGAAACGCGTGCGCCGCTGCTCGGGCGTGAGTTCCTTGCTGCGCGAGGCTTCGAGCTCCTCGGCGTAGCGCGTCGGCGGCTCGATGCCGATCTCGCGCAACAGCGCGCGCGCGCGCGCCTGGTCCTGCGAGTGCACGACCCAGACCTGTGCCCAGTCGTCGCGGCCGGATTTCGCCGAATAGCTCGGCCCCTTGTAGTCGTGGCCCTTGTAGTTGCTGCGGTTCGTCACCGAGGTTTCGATGCCGGCTTCGCGCAACAGGGCGACGACGCGATCGACGTTCTCGTTGCGTGCGGAGGTGTAGATTTGCCTCATGGTGATGGGATGTTACCCGAGAAGTGCGGTCAGCAAGATCGCTTCCTGAACTTGCGATCACGGATGACCGCCATTCAATCGCATCATGCCTTCCTGCGCGGTCGAAGCGACGAGGCGGCCATCGGCGGAAAAGATCTGTCCGCGTGCGAGGCCGCGGGCGCCTTGCGCGGTCGGGCTGTCGAGCGCATAGAGCAGCCATTCGTCCGCGCGCAGCGCGCGATGGAACCACATCGCGTGATCAAGGCTGGCCAGATGGACCTTGCCGTCGGCGAACGAGATGCCGTGCGGCAGCAGCGCGGTGCCGATCAAGTTGAAGTCGGAGGCGTAGGCGACCATCGCGCGATGCAGCGCGGGCGAATCAGCGATGCGGTCCACGAGCCGGAACCAGATGTGCTGTCGCGGCGGCAGCCGGCCCGGGTTCAGATCGTCGCGCGGTTCGACGTAGCGCAGTTCGAACGGGCCTGCGCCGCCGAACCAGCGTTGCAGTTTCGGTGGCAGCTTCTCGAGTTCGGCGGGCGGGAGTGCCCTGCGCGAGGGCAGGGCTTCGGCCGATGGCACCTGTGGCATCGCGGTCTGGTGCTCGAAACCGGGTTCGTCGATCTGGAACGAGACCGTGCAGTTGAAGATCTGCTCGCCGTGCTGGATCGCAATCACGCGCCGCGTCGAAAAACTGCGCCCGTCGCGCGTGCGCTCGACGTTGTAGACGATCGGCGCCGCGATGTCGCCGGCACGCAGGAAATAGGCGTGCAGCGAATGCGCGCCGCGGTGTTCCTCGACCGTCTGCTGCGCCGCCGACAAGGCCTGCCCGAGCACCTGGCCGCCGAACACGTAGCGCGTGCCGATGTCGCGGCTCTGGCCGCGGAACAGGTTGTCTTCGAGGCGTTCCAGGCCGAGCAGTTCGACCAGCTCGGCGACGACGGGTTTGGTCATTGTCTGTTCCACGATGCGATGGTCTCGCATTCTACCGTAGCGGCGATTCGTCACGCCCGGGCTTGCTTGTCTGTCGCCAAGGGCAGAACGTGTGCGGCCGCTACGGACGAAGCCGTGCGAGCCCGGACGCCGGCACGACATCCTCCCATGGAAACAGCGGACCGGGGTCCTGGCGCCGACGCAGCATGATTTTCGCATCGTCGCTCGCGGGTTCCAGACGCGTATCGAGATCCTCGTGGCCGGCGATATGGCGCAGGCTGGGGATGTCGTGCTTGAGCTGTCGCAGCAGCGCCAGCAGCGACTGGATCTGTGCCTTCGTGTAGGCCACCGTGAACGCCTGATGGCGGCTGTCGCCCCAATGCGGATAGCGGCCGAGGTTGAACATCTCGATGCCGATCGAGCGCGTGTTCCAGTCTTTCGTGTGGTTGGCGACGCGATCGTTGGCAACGAAGCGGTACACCTCGCCGGCTTCGGTGATGTAGTAGTGGCCGCTGTTGCCGGTGCCCTTTTGCGGATAGTGCACACGCTCGCCGAACTCGCGTGTCATCGCCATGTCGGGCAACTCGGTGCAGTGGATCACGACGAGGTCGATCGCCGACAGGCCCCGATGGTTGAGCCTGGCCTCGTAGGGCAGGGGCCAGTCGTGGACGACCAGTTCGGGCGGCGGCGAGGTGGATATCGGCATGCGCGCAGTCTCGCACGCGCGCGGGCAGGCTGTCAGCGCCATGCGATAATCGCGGCATGAAGCCCTTCCTGATACTTTCGCACGGCCTCGAAAGCGGGCCCGACGCCACCAAGGTGACGGCACTGGCCAAGGTCGCCGAATCGCTCGGGTTCCGCAGCGTGCGTCCCGACTATCGCGATCTCGACGTCGGTCACGACGTGCGCCGCATCGACGAGCGCATCGCGCGCCTCAAGGCGCAGGCGCCGGTCGATGCGCCGGTCGTCCTCGCCGGATCGAGTCTGGGTGCGTATACCTCGGCGCTGGCGTCGGCCGGGTTGAACTGTGTCGGCCTGTTCCTGATCGCGCTGCCGCTGGCGATTCCCGGGTACGCGCGCCCGTTCGCCGCGGCGAACGTACGCACCGCGCTCGTGCATGCCTGGGACGACGAGATTTGCCCGGTCGATGCGGCACTCGCCTTCGCGCGCGCGCGTGGCGATGCGATCGCAGTGGTGCGTGACGATCATCGTCTGGGCAACCACGTCGATTTTGTCGCCGAACAATTCCGTTTGTTCCTGATTCCATTCGGTCAGGGGCAGTTCGCGTGAACGCGGCGGATCCAGCGACGCGAAAATTCTTTGCCACCTGCCCGAAAGGGCTGGAGTACCTGCTCGTCGACGAACTGAAGGCGCTCGGTGCCGGCGACGCGCACGAGGCGCTCGCCGGGGTGCACTTCGGTGGCAGCCTCGACGCGGGCTATCGCGCCTGCCTCTGGTCGCGGCTGGCCAGTCGCGTGCTGATGCCGATCGCGGAGTTTGCCGCCGCCGACGGCGACGCGCTGTATCGCGGCGCACTCGACGTCGACTGGAGCGAACACTTCGGCACCAGCGACACGTTCGCGGTCGACGCGGTCGGCAGCACGCAGGGCATCACGCACACGCAGTTCGCCGCGCTGCGGGTCAAGGATGCGATCGTCGACCAGTTCCGCGAGCGCGGCGGCGTACGTCCGAGCGTCGATACCGAGCGGCCGTCGCTGCGGGTCAATCTCGTGCTGCGCAAGGGCCAGGCGATCCTGAGCATCGACCTTGCCGGCACGCCGCTGCATCAGCGCGGATATCGACTCGGCAAGGGTCTGGCGCCGCTCAAGGAGAATCTCGCCGCGGGCATGCTGTTGCGCGCCGGCTGGCCTGCGACCTATGCGGCCGGCGGCGGCCTCGTCGATCCGATGTGCGGCTCGGGCACGCTGCTGATCGAGGCGGCGCTGATGGCGGCCGACATCGCGCCGGGGCTGCGGCGCGACTATTTCGGCTTCCTCGGCTGGCGCGGCCACGACGCGGCGTTGTGGAAAACGTTGCGCGACGAGGCGCAGGCACGCGCGCTGGCCGGCGCGCAGGCGCTGAGACCCGTGTTCTTCGGCTTCGACCGCGATGCGAACGTGCTGCGCGAGGCCGTGCACAACGCGCAGTACGCGCAGATGTCGGGTTTCATCCACCTCGCCAGGCAGTCGCTGGAACACCTGCATCGTCCGCAGGAGCTGTCGATGCCGGGGCTCGTGATCTGCAATCCGCCGTATGGCGAGCGCATGGGCGCGGACGCCGGCCTCGTCGATCTGTACCGTTTGCTCGGCACCAAACTGAAGGCCGAATTTCCCGGCTGGCGCGCGAGCGTGATCACTTCGGACGAAAACCTGGCGCGAGCGATCGGACTGCGCGCCGAGAAGAAATACCAGCTTTACAACGGCGCGCTCGAGTGCGTGTTCCTCAATTTCGCGATTCAATCAAGTTTGCCCGCGGCGGCCGATGCGCCGAAGCCCGGGCCGAAGCCGCTGTCGGCCGGCGCGCAGATGGTCAAGAACCGCATCGAGAAGAACCACCGTCATCTGCGCAGGATAGCGGCGCGCGAAGGCGTCGAGTGCTGGCGTGTGTACGACGCCGACCTGCCCGAATACGCCGCCGCGATCGACATCTACCGTGAGCACGGACGCGATGGCGTGGCGCGCGATTGGCTGCACATCCAGGAGTATGCCGCGCCCGCGAGCATCGACGAGAGTCTCGCACGCGCGCGCCTGCGCGAGCTCGTGCGAGCGGCGGGCGAGGCACTGGACGTTCCGCGCGAACGCGTCGCGCTGAAGCAGCGCCGGCGCGGCAAGGGCGGCGAGAAGTACGGCAACCTCGACCATCGCGGCGAGTTCATCGAAGTGGGCGAGGGTGGCTTGCGCTTTCTCGTCAACCTGTGGGACTACCTCGACACCGGCCTGTTTCTCGACCACCGCCCGCTGCGCGCGCGCGTGCGCGAACTCGCGCGTGGCAGGCGCTTCCTCAACATGTTCTGCTACACCGGCAGCGTCAGCGTCCACGCCGCGGCCGGCGGCGCGATCGAGACGACCAGTGTCGATCTGTCGCAGACCTATCTCGAGTGGGCGACGCGCAACCTCGCCCTCAACGACTTCGGCGGCGGCACCGGGCACGGCGGGCGGCACAAGCTCGTACGCGCCGATGCGGCGACGTACCTGCAGCAGCATTCGGCGATGTACGACTTGATCTTCGTCGATCCGCCGACGTTCTCGAACTCCAAGAGCGCGGCCGACTTCGACGTGCAACGTGACCACGCACAACTGCTGCGGCTCTGCGGCGAGCGTCTGCTGCCAGGCGGAATCATCCTCTTCTCGAACAACTACCGCCGCTTCAAGCTCGACGAGGCTGCACTGTCCGGCTTCGATATTCGCGACATCGGCACGGCCACGATCCCGTTCGATTTCGAGCGCAATCCGCGCATCCACCAAGCCTGGGAACTGCAGAAGAAGTAGCCTCGTTCAGCTTTGTCCCGCAGCGCGCCGGACGAGGCTGAACGGTTCAGGCAGGGGTGCCGGTTTTTCACCATCGATTCAGCCGGAAAATCGCAGCATGTTTCTGCGATCAGCGGATCGCTTGGGCACTCATCGGAGCAGGCACATGACATTCGGCAAGCGTGGTTTTCGTGCGATGGCTTTCGGCCTTCTCGCCGTAGCCGGGCTCGCATTTGCGTCGATGGCGTCGGCACGCGATCATTTCAGCCTCGGCATCAGCGTGCCGGGTTTGAGCATCGGCGTCGGCAACCATCACACCTACGTCGGTATCGGCGGCGGCTACTACGGTGGCGGCTACTACGGTGGCGGCTACTACGGCGGTGGCTACTATGCGCCGACCTACTATGCGCCGACGTATTACGCACCGGCACCGGTGTACTACGATTCGTACCCGGTCTACTACAGCCGCCCGGTCGTGTACCGCTCGGGCTACTACTACCGCGACCGCGGCTACGACCGCGGCTATGACCGTGGCTACCACCGCGGCTACGATCGCGGCCGTGACGAAGGACGCGGCAGCTACTACGATCGCGGCGGTTACTACCGCCATTGAAGGTTGCCCGGCGCATTCCTTCCCCCGGAATTGAGCGCCGGCCATGACCCCGCTGCTTCGGCAGCGGGGTCTTTGTTTTGCGCACGGCAGGCGGCATTGCGCCCGCGCCGGGATCAGCCGCGAAAGACGCCCGACTCGCGGCACGCTGGCCGTCTTCGGGCGGTCCCACTATGATGCCGGCTGTATTTCTCCACGGATTCCCAGTGACCCATCCGCAAGCGTCGCCTCCCACGTCCGGCTCGCAGGCTTGGCTGTTCTTCCGCCAATGGCTGAAGAACCCGCTGAGCATCGCCGCGCTGGCGCCGTCGGGCACCCAGTTGGCGGCATTGATGACCGCGGAACTGCCGCACGGCACGCGGCGTGTGATCGAACTCGGCGCGGGCACCGGAGTGTTCACGCGCGCGATGCTCGATAGCGGCGTCGCGGCGGATCAACTGCTCGTCGTCGAGTTGAACGAGGAACTGTACGAGCACCTGCAAGCACAGTTCCCCGGCGCGCGCGTCGTCTGCGGCAATGCCTGCGAGTTGGCCGGCATCGTGGCGCAACAGGGTTTCACGCAACCCGGCGAGGTCGATGCGGTCGTCAGCGGCCTGGGCCTGCTCAACATGTCGCGCGACCTGCAGCGCTCGATCATGCGCAGCGCATTCGACGTGCTCGGCCCCGAAGGCAGTTTCATCCAGTTCACCTATTCGCCGAAGCCGCCGTTGCCGCGCGACCTGCTCGAAGAGCTGGGCCTGTCGGTGCGCCGCGGCGGCTTCGCCTGGCGCAACATCCCGCCGGCCTCGGTGTTCGTGTTCTCGCGTGCGCGTTCGGAGCAGATGCACGCCGTGCGGAAGTGATTCCCGCGCTCGCCGTTGACCACCGGGCGCACGATGCGACAATCTCCGGCCGTACTCATCGACATTGGCCTACTTTGTCCGGACGGTAGATAATTGGCTACCCTAAATACGGGATTCCGCCATGAACGCTCCGACCCGCATCGACACCACGCGCACGATCCGCGCGCCGCGCGGCAACACGCTCACGTGCAAGAGCTGGCTGATCGAAGCCGCATATCGCATGATCCAGAACAACCTGGATCCGCAGGTCGCCGAAAACCCGCACGAACTCGTCGTCTACGGCGGCATCGGCCGTGCCGCGCGCAACTGGGAATGCTTCGATGCGATCCTGCGCTCGCTGCGCGAGTTGAACGACGACGAGACTCTGTTGATCCAGTCGGGCAAGCCGGTCGGCGTATTCCCGACCCACGCCGACGCGCCGCGCGTGCTGCTGGCGAACTCCAACCTCGTGCCGCATTGGGCGACCTGGGAACACTTCAACGAGCTCGATAAAAAAGGCCTGATGATGTACGGCCAGATGACGGCCGGATCGTGGATCTACATCGGCTCGCAGGGCATCGTGCAGGGCACCTACGAAACCTTCGTCGAGATGGGGCGCCAGCACTACGGCGGTTCGCTCAAGGGCAAATGGATTCTCACGGCCGGCCTCGGTGGCATGGGCGGCGCGCAGCCGCTGGCGGCCTCGCTTGCGGGCGCGTGTTCGCTGAACCTCGAATGCCGGCAGAGCAGCATCGATTTCCGCCTGAAGACGCGCTACGTCGACGAGCAGGCGAAGGACATCGACGACGCGCTCGTGCGCATCGAAAAATACACGAAGGCGGGTGAGGCGAAATCGATCGCGCTGCTCGGCAACGCGGCAGAGATTCTTCCCGAACTCGTCAAGCGCGGCGTCAAGCCCGACGCCGTCACCGACCAGACCAGCGCGCACGACCCGGTCCACGGCTACCTGCCGATTGGCTGGAGCGTCGAGCAGTGGCTGGCCGAACAGAAGGCCAATCCCGAGAAGGTGCGTGACGCGGCGAAGAAGTCGATGCGCGTGCATGTCGAGGCGATGCTCGCGTTCCACGCGCAGGGCATCCCGACCGTCGACTACGGCAACAACATCCGCCAGATGGCGAAGGACGAAGGTTGCGCGAACGCGTTCGACTTCCCCGGCTTCGTGCCGGCCTACGTGCGCCCGCTGTTCTGCCGCGGCATCGGCCCGTTCCGTTGGGTCGCGCTGTCGGGCGATCCCGAGGACATCTACAAGACCGACGCCAAGGTCAAGGAATTGATCCCGGACGATGCGCACCTGCACAACTGGCTCGACATGGCGAAGGAACGCATCAGCTTCCAGGGCCTGCCCGCGCGGATTTGTTGGGTAGGCCTCGGCCAGCGCCATCGCCTCGGCCTCGCGTTCAACGAAATGGTGCGCAAGGGCGAACTCAAGGCGCCGGTAGTGATCGGCCGCGACCATCTCGACTCCGGCTCGGTCGCGAGTCCCAACCGCGAAACCGAAGCGATGAAGGACGGCAGCGACGCGGTCAGCGACTGGCCGATCCTCAACGCGCTGCTCAATACCGCGGGCGGCGCGACCTGGGTTTCATTCCACCACGGCGGCGGCGTCGGCATGGGCTATTCGCAACACAGCGGCGTCGTCATCGTCTGCGACGGCAGCGAAGCCGCCGACAAGCGCATCGCGCGCGTGCTGTGGAACGATCCGGGCACGGGCGTGATGCGGCATGCGGATGCGGGGTATGAGATTGCGCGAAAGTGTGCGAAAGAGCAGGGGTTGAAGTTGCCGATGGCTTGACGGGGAAGCTTGCGGCGTGATGCTGAAAGCTTTGTAAGAAACTGCATACGCTCAGAGAAAGCGTATGCAATTTTCTAGCTACTAGGAATCGTGTCGGGAATGCCTTCCTGCACCACGTTCAGTTCGGTGCCGCAGATCACGGCGCGCAGGTCGATCGTCGTGATCATCGTGCTTTCGCCGGTTTGCCTTTCGGATAACCGGGGATGCGCGAGAACAGCCAGCTCAGCGGATTCTGCGTCCAGGACTGGGTGACGAAGTCGTTGTGGTGGGTCCAGTCGAGACCGCTGTCGACGAAGGCGACGGTGCCGGGGCGCAGCAGCGTGGGCGGCTTCGTCGTGTAGCGCAGGTTCGCGTCGGTGAGTTCGGACTGGAGCGCTTCGTTCTGTTCACGTGTCGATTCGGTCCAGGTGCTGAAGAAGAACGCCGCGCCGTGCGCGCGCACGATCCAGTCCGCGAACTTGTCGATCTGCCCATAGAGCGCGTCGAGCAGGATGACACCGTGCAGGCGCGATCCGATCTGACCGACCGCGAGCGACCACGATGCCGGCAGGTAGCCGCCCGAGTAGGCGACGAGCACGACCTTCGATGGCCTGAATGCGGATTCGACGCGTCGATCATGGTATTGCAGCGCGAGTTTGCGCGCGGCTTCCTCGACGAATTTCTTGAATGCGCCGCGCTGCCAGAAGCGCCCGGCGCTCGAATCGGCGGCGTCGACCGCGAACTGCGGAGCGACGAGCACGGCATTGAGCTTGCTCGCGGCGAGCTGGGCGGCGACCTGCTGGCGATCGAGCACGTCGCGCGACAGCGTTGCGCCGTTGCCGTGGAAAAATACGACGATCAACGCCGGCTTGCGGATGTCGAAGCCTTGCGGCAAGTATAAAAGTACACGATTGTCGCTGAAGGTTTCGTCTTCCCAGTGCACCGAGTTGTCGCGCGGCGAAACATGGCCCTTGCGGTTGCCGTCGATCTTGTCGATGAACTTCTTGCCCGAATCGGGAATCAGCCCGTGGAACGGAAACGGCGCGTAGTCGAACGGGACGAAGGCGGTGATCGGAGCCTTGAGCGGGGCGATGGGGACTCTCGGTGCGGTGAGCGGTTTGACTTGTCGTGCGGTCGATGCGGGCCTGGCGGCGAAGGCAGGCATTGCAAGTGTCAGCGCGGCCAGCAGAAAAAACAGCGTCATTCCCGCGAAGACGGGAATCGGGTTCTTGTTCTTGATCTTGAAAAAGGCGCGACAAGAAGGAGTTGGATTCCGGTCTTCGCGGGAATGACGAGCAGATTGTTCCCTCACGCCTGACTCCTCGCCGGCTTATGCCATTTTCGTTCCACCACGCACCGGCAAAAATATCGCAAAAAACGCCGGTGCGGCGATCAGGTAAGCGATGCCGCTGATCTGCAGCACGCTGGCGAGGCCGAACGAGGTGGCGATGATAGGCACCAGCGCCGCACCGATCACCGAGAACGAACCGTTGATGCCCCAGGCCCAGAGGAACATCGCGTTCTTGCCGAGGCGGCCGAGCCAGGTCATTGCGGTCGACATCGGGAAACCCATCAGGAACGCCGGTGGCGCGATCAGCAGAAAGCAGCAGACCAGGCGCAGCGCGTAGGGCAGGCGGCCGATCGCGTCGAGAATGGGGTCGATGACGAAGCCGTAGGCAATCAACAGTGCGCCGATGGCGACGAAGATGACCGGCATCGTCACTTTCGCGCGATCCATGAAGCGTTCCGACGTCAAACTTCCGAGGCCGGAGAACACGAGCATGCCGGTGATCAGGATCGATGCGGACACGGTCGGGTTGCCGAGCGGCAACACGAATTTCGCGATCAGCGCGACTTCGACCATGATGTAGCCCAGGCCCAGGCAGGCGAAGTAGAGGATCACGCGCAACTGGCCCGGCGTGCGCGAGAAGATCGTGCGCCAGCCGAGCAGTACCGGAATCGCGACGAGCACGAGTGCGGCGATCGCGGCGATGCCGAGGGTAGCCCAGAGCAG
Source organism: Rudaea sp. (assembly GCF_057139185.1). Taxonomy (NCBI): domain Bacteria; kingdom Pseudomonadati; phylum Pseudomonadota; class Gammaproteobacteria; order Lysobacterales; family Rhodanobacteraceae; genus Rudaea; species Rudaea sp. The sequence goes on from NZ_DBNHDN010000030.1 coordinate 41,017, forward strand.
CAGATAACCCCATTCGTCCTGGAAGATTTCCAGACGATCGGTCGTGCGCGTGAGGTCGCCCGGCTTGACGTAGGCGGCGAAGTAGGGGCGGTTGTTGGTCAGCGGGCGCGTATCGAACACGTAGTTGGCAAGATCGGTGCCGTTGCCGTGCAGCAGCGAGTGCCAGGCGAGCTGACCCATCACGGTTGCAGGCACGGGAGCAGGCGTGGCCTCGGGTGAGGCGGCGTTGGCATCCGGGCCGGTCGGATCGGCCGCGGGCCCGGTAGGGTCCGCCGCGGGCCCGGTGGGGTCGGCGGCAGGCGCTGTCGGATCGGCCTGTGGCGCGGTCGTCGGCTCCGCCGCCGGCACGATTTCGGTGGCGGCCTTCGGCTTGGCGCCACCGCTGGCGATGCCGGACGCCGCCGCAGATTTCGCGGCTTGGTCCTCGCCGAAGATGCTTTCGCGATACGACTTCAGGCTGTCGGCGATCTGCTTCGCGTCGAACTCGAAGCCCGGATAGGTCAACTCGTCGAAGCTCATCGCGTGCGTATGCGCGTGCAGCTTGTCGAGATCGTCGGCGGAGAAGCCGCCACGCTTGTACAGCACGGTCGCGGTCGAGAGATAGCTGGCGACGGCGTAGAACTCTTTCGACACATCGGCCTCGGGCTCGACGTCGCGCGCCGCATCGACCATCGTCGCATAGAGCTTGAGTACCGACTTGGGCGGCTCCTCCTTGTTCCACAGCGTTACCGAGAGCACACCGCCGTCGGCGAGCGCGTGCATGTAGGCACGCATCGCCTCGCGCGTGTAGGCGTACTTCTCGACAATGGCGAAGCCGCCGGGGCTGGACAGGCCGGCCGAATCGGCGAGCGAGAGATCGATCACGTCGTAGCGCCTGTCGGTGTTGGCGAGGTAGAGGCGGCCGTCGTAGGCGATCACGTCGAGCTTGGGATCGTTCAAGATGTCGCCGGAGAAATCGCGCAGGCCCTTGTCGTTGCGGAAGGCGTTGAGGATCTCCGGATTGCCTTCGGCCACGGTCACGTGCTTCGAGTTGTGCAGCGCGACGCGCGTGGAGATGCCGCCGCCGAACTGGACGACGAAGGTGCTCGGGTCCTTCTTGATGACGTACGGATAATCCATCGGCAGATAGCGGAAATAGGCGCTTTCCGCATCGCTGAGCTTGCGCATCACGCCCATCGGGCCTTCGCTGTCGATGTACATGCCGAGATAAGCGTTCGCCGGCATCTCGGGCAGGTTGAAGGCCGCGTTGTCGGACAGGCCCGGCGCGAAGTGCAGGTATGAGCTCGAATAGACCTCGAGATAGCCGAACGGCGAGGCGTTCTCGTAGACGCGCTGGTTGTCCGGGAACTTGCGTGCGTAGGACACGCCCTTGTAGTCGGACACGGCCAGCTTGGGAATCGCAAGTTGCTGCGGCAACCAGAAATGCCCCGCGAGGCACAGCACGCCGAGCACGAGAAGTGTGCAGAGGGAGGCAGCGCGCTTCGCCTGCGCGAGAAACCAGAGCACCCCGGCGGCGAACCACAGCGTGAGCGGCACGACGACGAGGTTTTCCGGACGGAACAGGTACAGGCAGCCGAGCAGCAGCAGGCCACCCGTGCCGGCGCCGACGAGGTCGGCGAAATAGATGCGGCCGAAAGTCTCCTTCATGCGCAGGAACACCGCGCCGAGAAAAAACGCGCCGGCCAGGAACGGCGTCAGGTACAGCGCGAAGTTGCCGAACAGCTTCCACTTCTGCACCGGATCGGAAATCAGGAAGATCGCGTTGAACGGAATCTGCTGCGCGAGCAGGTTCGCAGCGACGATCAGCGGCCCGAACGCGAGCAAGGATACGTTGGCGACGCCTTGCCAATGCTTGTCGAACCAGTCGTTCGCCGCGCACATGACGACGCTGGTGAGGCCGAAGCCCATCATCGCGAGGCTGACCACCATCGAGCCGAAATGCGCCCACGAGCCGACGCTGAAGATGCGCATGATCGAGATCTGCAGCGCGATCACGGCGCCAGCAATCAGGGCGACGGCGAGGTAGAAGAAGAAGTTCGTTTGGGCGCGAGGCGCATCCAAACGAAAAGCCGACCGCGGTGGCGCGGTCGGCGTGGACAGAGTTGAAGAAGTCATTCGAAACCGATTGCCTAGCTTGTCATTCCGGCATTCCCGGCCGGCATGACGCACGCCTTGCGTGCGTCACTTGGTGTCTTTGGCGTCGCCGTTGTGCGCGCCCTTGATCTCGCCGTCGACGAGCTTGGTGAACGGCACGAACGGCACGATCTTGTTGAAGATGTCGCTGCGCGAGACGGTGATGCTGCCATCCGCGGCCTGGTGCTTGATCACCTTGAGCACGCGTTGCGCACCCGGCGGCCCGACCGGGATCACCATGACGCCGTTGGGCTTCAGCTGCTTGAGCAGCGGCGGCGGGATGTGGTCGATGCCGCAGGTGACGACGATCTTGTCGAACGGGCCGTTTTCTTCCCAGCCGTAGTAGCCGTCGGCCTGCTTGGTCGTGATCGCCTTGAACTCGGTATAGCCGTCGGCGATCAGTTCGTCGTAGACGCTGCGCGTGCGCTCGGCCAGCGGCTTGATGATTTCGATCGAGTAGCACTTGTCGGTCAGGTGCGAAAGAAATGCCGACTGGTAACCCGAGCCCGTGCCGATTTCGAGCACCTTCTCGCCGGTCTGCACGTTGAGCACCTGGGTCATGCGGCCGACCGCGTGCGGGCCGGAGATCGTCACGCCCCAGCCGATGTCGAGAAACGCGCTCTCGTAGGCATGCGGGCGGTTGACCGGACGGCAGAAATCCTCGCGCGGCGTGAGCAGAAACGCGCGCTTGTTGCGCTCGTCGGTCAAGTCCTTGTTCTGGGTCATCGCGTACATGCGGTTCCAGCGCTGGGCGAGGAATTTCGGATCCTCGCCGCGGTTCTTCACCGCCCAGTCGACGAATTCCTCGCGATTGCCGATCGGCACCTTCATGTCCCAGCTGAACGGGACCGGCACCTTGTTGTCCGCACCGGAAATGCTTGCGCGCGCGATGCTGGCGAGCGGTGCTGCGGCAACCGCGGCGATCGAACCGAGGACGAATTGGCGTCTATCCACTGGACAAGCTCCTGGAGAAAACAGTTGAAGGTCAATGCCATAGGATACGGGAAATGGATCACGATTGCCGCTTTGGGCGTGGTCGCGGCGTGTCCGTTCAGGGGCCATTCGCTGGCAATCGGACACGTCGTCGCGGCAGAATCGAGGTTTTCGGGGAGCGCATGTCGATGAATTCTGTTTCGTCTCGTCGCAGTTTCCTTTCCGCCGCTGCGGCAATCGGCGCGGCAGCGATGCTGCCATCGTCGAATCGCTCCGTGCTGGCGGCTACGGCGCCATCCTCCGCCCCGGCCTGGGCCGGATACACCGGGACGGTCGTGATCGATACGCTCGGCAGTCCCGGCGGCGCGATCGACGATGACTCCAATCAGCTCAGCGCGCGCGATCTGGATGACGTACGCAAGTCGGGCCTGACCGCGCTCAACCTGACCGTGAACGCCGACGGCATCGGCAGCTATGCACGCAATTTCGAAGGCGCGATCGGCGAGATCGCCTACTGGAATGCACAGATCGCCGCGCATTCCGACGCGCTGATGCAGGTTCGCCGCGCGGCCGACATTGCCGAGGCCAAGCGCAGCGGCCGCCTCGGCCTGATCTACGGCTTCCAGGACGCGGCACCGTTCGGCGAGAGCCTCGATCGTCTCGACACGTTCTGGAATCTCGGCGTGCGCATCTACCAGCTCACCTACAACAAACGCAATCTCGTCGGCGACGGGTGTCTCGAACCCGCCAACGCCGGAATCTCCGCATTCGGCCGCAAGCTGGTCGAGAAATTGAACGAGCGCAAAGCGCTGGTCGACCTTGCGCACGCCGGCGAGCGCACCACACTCGATGCCGCCGCCGCGTCGAAAGCGCCGATCGCGATTTCGCATACCGGCTGTTCTGCGATCAATCCGAATCCGCGCAACAAGACCGACAACGAGTTGAAGCAGGTCGCCGACAAGGGTGGTTATGTTGGCATTTACCTGATGCCGTTCCTGCGCGGCAAAGGTCAGCCGATGGCGGCGGATCTGATCGCGCATCTCGAACATGCGATCGACGTCTGCGGCGAGGATCACGTCGGCATCGGCACTGACGGCTCGATCTCGCCGATCGCGGTGACGCCCGAGTTCAAGAAGAAGTTCGCCGACGAGATCGCGGACCGGCGCAAGCGCGGCATCTCGGCGCCTGGCGAGGACCCGAACGTCTACACTTTCATTCCCGATCTGAACCGTGCCGACCGCTTCGATCGCATCGCCGAATTGCTCGCCGCGCGCAAACATCCGGATGCGTGCATCGCGAAGATCCTCGGCGGCAATTTCGCCCGCCTTTTGAATGACGTATGGGGAGCATGACGATGGGCGTTTCGAAAACGATCAAATCTGCCGCCTTGGTTGCGTGCACGCTCGCAGCTGCCAGCGCCGTTGCGGTCGAGCCCGAATTCTTCGCGCGCAAGGCCGCGCCGGGCCAGCCGAGCTATCCGTTTTCCGAAGCGGTGCGCGTCGGCGACATGCTCTACCTGTCGGGCGAAATCGGTCTTGGCGCGGACGGCAAGCTCGTCGCCGGTGGCATCAAGGCGGAAGCGAAGCAGATGATGGACAACATCGGCGCCAACCTCGCGCGCCATGGTTCCTCGTTCGACGGAGTCGTGCAATGCACGGTCGCGCTGGCGGACATCGCCGACTGGCCGGCGTTCAACGAGGTATACCGAGGCTATTTCAGCAAACACTTTCCGGTGCGCATGGCGTATGCCACGCGCGGACTCGCGCTGGGCGCGAGGGTCGAGGTGCAGTGCAATGCCGTGGTGAAGTAGGGGCGCGCTTTTCGCGCGCCGCGCGTGAAAGTAGTCGATACGTCTGAGTGCTTGCTCGTCATTCCGGCGCAAGCCGGAATCCATTTTGATCTTGCTCTGTTTCTGTAGTCGCGTCCCTTCGCCTTTCCGCGTGCGGGTTACTTTCAAGAGCACCAGCTTCCACTCGTCCTTCGGACGAGCGGGTCACTTTCTTGTCAGCAGCGACAAGAAAGTAACCAAAGAAACGCCGCCCCGGATGCCGCGCCCTTCGCGCTAGGCGCTACGGGTACGCGAGGTCATGCCGGGGTTCGCTCGACGTACATCCGTGTACGTTCGCGAACTCGTGCGCATCGTGCGCGCGACCCTGACGGGCTGATCCGTCCTGCCCTCGCCGCGACAAACGGGGACCCGAAGATCACAAGACGGATACAGAACCAAAGCCAAGCGCGCAGGATGCGCGTTGCTCTTGCTCTTGTGGGTCCCCATCGCCTTGCGGCGGCAGCGGACGAAAAGGCCCGCAGGGTCGGCGCGATGGATCGCGTCGATTCCGTTGTTGCACACGGATGTGCAATCAACGGAACCCGGCCGCTGACGCGGACCCGGAGCGCAGGATGCGCGCAGGGCGCAATGCTCTGGGGCGTGTTTCTTTGGTTAGCTTTCTTTGCACGAGCAAAGAAAGTAACCCGCTCGTCCGCAGGACGAGTGGAAGCTCTTGCTCTTGAAAAACCAAAGCCACTGGATTCCCGCCAGAAGCACGCGGGAATGACGAGCAAGAGCAAGGTGTAGATCTTCGCCTTCGCGGGAATGACGAGCCAAAGCCAAGCTCGCCATTCGTCGCGACCGCGAACCAGCCCCCAGTTACAACTTGTCGAAATTCAAAATCGCATTGAACACGAGACCGTAAGTGCCGATCGTCTGCCCGCGCCAGATCGGGTTGGTCGCGAACAGCACGACGTGGCCGCGACCGTAGCGCGCGTCGACCACGGCAGCATGTTCGGCCAGCGAGCCCGCGCCCTGCAGCAAGCCAGCGATCAGCAGATCGTCGGCTTCACCGAAGCGCACGACGGCGCGTGGGCGCTGATCCTCTGGAATCACCGTGGAGGGAAAGAACGGCCCCGGCCGCGCCTGGTCGATGTTGAGCGGCGTCGCCTCCCACGGCTTCGGTGCGGGCAGTACGGCGGCTTCGCTCATGGCGCGACCTTCGGGCGCGTCGGTGTCGTGCGGGCCGCCGCGGCCGGTCGGGCGCTTGAAATCCTTCGCGGTCGGCAAACCGTCGTCGCCGGTGAGCAGGTTGCTGAGCTTGAACGAAAGGCCGTCGGGGCTGTACATGCCGAATTCCTTCGCGTAGCCGTAGGTGACCGGATGCGACTCGTCGACGGTTACACCCTGCAGGATGCTGCCGACGACCTTGAGATCCTTCGCCGGCGCGACCGACACGCCCGGCGCGAGGCCGACGTCGATGGCGAACTTCGCCGCGTCGCCCGCGGCGAGCAGCAGGCCGCCCTCGTTGACGAAGCGTTGCAGATGCGCGAGGCCGGACGCGCCGAGGCCGGGGCGGATGTCGTCGGTTTGGTCGATGCCCATGTTCGGCGTCAGCGCGGTCTTCTTCCACGGCATCGCGTTACCCCACAGCGGCAGGCCGTTGAGCACGAGCTGCGAGTTGTCGGCGCCGATCGGTGCGAACAGGATGACGTCGTACTTGCCCCTCAGGTTGTCGTCGCGCGCGGCGGTTTGCGTCGAGATGTAGTCGTAGGGTATGGCGAGTTTGTCGAATGCCTGGCGCCACCAGCCTTCGGTCTGCGTCGACAGCCAGGTGTGCATCAGCGCGATGCGCGGCGCGCCGAGCCTGTGCGTGGCTACGTTCGGCTCCGAGGCAATCGTCCAGGCGTCGAGATCGAGTTCGCCGAGTTTTTTCGACAATGCGGCGCCATCGACCTTGCGCACGATCCAGGTACCCACCGGGAAATGCCTGCCGGCGGCGTCGAACGGTTTTTCGGCCACCGCGATATCGGTGCCTTTGAACGCGTAACGCAACGTCATCAGCGAGGTATCGGCATGGTTTTCGATCAGGTAGACGTTGCCGTTGCCCTGTACGCCGCCGCGCGCAGGCACCGGCTCGCGCAGCGTTTCCATCGGCGCCTTGAGGATGTTGTTGTCGGTGACGCGCACGACCTCCGCACCGAACATGTCGCCGAGCGCCCAGGCGGTGTCGTCATAGGGGTGCTTTTGCGGATCGTCCGGCGACCAGTACTGGCGGTCGAGCAGGGTGTCGGCGATGCGAGAGTAGGGCTGGTCCATGCGCACGACGTAGCTGCCGGTGGGAAAGGTGCGCGCAACCGTTTTCGGTTTCGCATCCCGGGTGGGCTTGTCGTCCTTCTTCGCATCGTCCTTGGCGTCGTCTTTGGGCGGCGCGGGTACCTGCACCGTGATCGGCGCGGTTGCGCGGCTGACTTCGGCGTGCTGCAACTGGAGCACATGCAGCAGCCGGCGCTGCGCATCGCGATGCACGTCGTCGGCAGCGAGCACGTAGGCAGCGGGGCCGGCGGCGGCGGGCTTCTCGACCGAGCGCTTGGCCTTGAGCCAGAAATTGCGCAGGAAGGTTTTTTCGTTGTCGGCAAAATAGTTGAGCGTGGAAAGCAGCGCGCTCTGCTGGTAGTTGTTGTTGTTGCGCTGCGACCAGAGCACCTTCGGCAGCGGTGGGTTCGGCCGGTACCAGGTGCGCGCGTATTCGCTTGGGTCGAGGATGCGCTCCACCGTGTCCGCGCCGGAATTGCCGAAGGTTTCGTAGAGCCGGCTGATGCCGTTGTGCATCGCCGCCATGAACATCAGATAGCCCGGGCTCCAGGTGTCGAAATCGCCGTGGGTGAACACGCCGGGCATGCCGAATTTGGTCAGCTCCTGCACGTTGCTCCAGCCGAGCTGCTGCCATTCGCCGACGAGAATCGGATCGACCCAGGCGTTGTACGGGCCATCGCCCACGGTGTTGTCGTAGAGAAACGGCACAGATTCGTGCAGATCGTGCAGCACCTGCGCGTGCCAGCCGAGATAGGTGTCGAGCACATTGCGCGAAAGCGCGAGCGTCAGCCCCATCGCATCGCGATTGTTGTCGTGGGCGACGTAGTGGCCCCAGTACATCAGCGGCGGCGGCGTCTTGCCGGGGTTGGCGCGGTGCCAGTTGTAGAGATCAACCATGCGGTCGCGGCCATCGGTCTCAACGACCGGCGTGATCAGGGTGATGACCTTGGAGCGGATCTTCCTGATGTATGGCGCATCGTCGACGGCGAGGCGGTAGGCCAGTTCCATCAGCGCGGTCGGCGAACCGGTTTCGGGCGAGTGGATGGTTCCGGTGATGTAGTAGACCGGCGTCGTCTGCGCGACGAGCGCATCGGCTTTGGCATCGTCGAGGGCTATCGTGCGCGGGTCGGCGAGTTGCGCCAGACGCGCATCGTTCTCCTTGAGGTTCGCGAGTAGCGCTTCGTCGGCGACGGCGACGGCGATCATCTCTCGACCTTCCTCGCTCTTGCCGATGCGGAATACCTTGACGCGCGGCGTCGACGCGGCGAGCAGGTCGAAATAGCGCGTGATGTCTTTCGTGTACGGCAGCATGTTCGGCGCGCCGGACACGTCGCCGAGCACCTTGGCCGGCGTCGGCACGGTGTTCGACGCAGGCAGGTAGCGGGTCAGCGGCGAGTTGAACTGCTCGCCGGTCGTGTATTCGGCAATTTTTTTTCCATAGGCCTCGTCGACCGGTTGCTGTGGATCGCGCGCAAAGATGTCGGCGGCGAGCGCCGCGGTGGTTGCAGCATTGATTGCGATCAGCGCGAATGCGCAGGACAAGCGAAGGAACATGCGGTACTCCTCAGGTATCGATACGAGGACGTTTGGCGGCGTCCGGGTTGAAACAGCCCAGCTGGCTAGCGCGTCACCACGATGCGATGCCGGTGCAGGCGCTCGTAGTCGACCATGCAGGCGTCGATCACCTTGCGATAGCGCTCCGGCACGCGCAGGTCGCGCTCGCACCAGGGCTCGAAACCGGTGGATTTGAGCACCGCGGCGTACCAGTGGGGCGCCCAGATGCCGTCGCTGGCGCGGGGACCGGCGGGCCAGTGCAGCATGCGATCGGTGAATGGAATGCCGAGCCGCTCGCACAGGCTGCGCAGATGCGCTTCGGGGGCCTTGAGAAACCCGTCGGAATCGATCACCGGCGGCGGGGTCGCGGCGCGCGCCGCGATCTCATCGTAGAGCGCCGCTTGCTGCGGTACGCCGATATCGTCCGCGGTCACCTCGGCATCCGGCCGGCTCTTGATGTACGACAGCAGCACTGCACGCGGGTCGCGGATCAGGAATGCGTGGCTGAGCTGGCCGAACCAGTCATGGCCGATGTGGCGCAGCATGTGGTGCGTCATGTGCTTCTGGTAGAACACACGGCGACCGTCGGGCACCGGCCCGGTCAGTGCGGCGACGACGCGGCGCCAGTCGGTTTCGCCCGCGGCGATGACGGCCTCGCGCGCCGGGTGGTCGCTTTGCGTCTGCTTCAGGTAATGCGCGTAGAACGGTTCGTCGATGACTGCGCAGTCGGCGCGGTTTTCGAACGCGCGCATCATCGCGGTCGAGATGTTGCGCGGACCCGACCACATCGCGATGCGCACACTGCCGCTCATGTCGGGTTCGGTATCCCGCGCGCGGCGACATCGCGCGCGATCAGTTCGCGGTACAGCGTTTGCAGGCGCGCGACCATCGGCCCGCGGCCCTCGCTCAATTTGCGCCCGTCAACTTCGGTCACGGGGGCCACGCCCGCGAACGTGCCGGTGACGAAGGCTTCGTCCGCGCCGTAGACTTCGCTCAGGCTGAAACTCTTCTCGAAGGCCGGAATGCCGGCTTCGCGGCATACGCGCAGCACGTTCGCGCGGGTGATCCCGGGCAGGCAGTACATGCCGGTCGATGTCCACACTTCGCCCTTGCGCACGATGAAGAAATGCGTCGAATTGCAGGTCGCGACGAAGCCGTGCGGATCGAGCATCAGCGCCTCGTCGGCGCCGGCCTTGGCCGCCTGGATGCAGGCGGTGATGCAGTTGAGCTTGCTGTGGCTGTTGAGCTTCGGGTCCTGCACGTCGGGATAACCGCGGCGCACATGCACGGTGAACAGGCGGATGCCGCGCTCCAGCGTCTCCGGCTTCGGCTCCTTGTACTCGGGAATGATGACCACGGTTGCCGGCCCGATCGTCATGCGCGGGTCCTGATAGGGCGTACGCTTCACGCCGCGCGTGACCATCAGGCGGATATGCGCGTGGTCTGTCATCGCGTTGGCCGCGAGCGTGCGATGCAGCACGTTCACCAACTCCTCGCGCGTCAGGCCGATGTCCAGGTCGATCGCCTTCGCGCCTTCGTACAGGCGATCGAGATGCTGATCGAGGAAGGCAATGCCACCCGCATGCACGCGCAGGCCCTCCCAGACCCCATCGCCGAGAATGAAGCCGGAGTCGAACACCGAGACGGTCGCTTCCGCGCGCGGCTTGAGCTCGCCGTTGATGTAGATCCTGATCTCGCGGTTGCGCGGGTCGTCTACGAATTCGTGGGTGCCTTGGGACATCGTGTTTGCTCGTCGTTGCGACAAAGCGATGGTAGCGAGTCCGGAGCATGCGCGGTATCCGGCGGTGCCGGAAGTGGTGGTCGGCACGACATTCGTGACGTTTGGCATATGACTCGCGTCGGCCGCTTTGCCAAGGTTCCGCTTTCGGCGTAACCGTACGCGAAAATACGAGGGAGGAACGATGGACAGACGAGATTTCCTGAAGATCACCGGTGCCGGTCTCGGCGGCCTGGCGATACCCGCTTTCTACGGTCGCGCGATCGCCGCCGAGGAATTGCTGAGCACAATCGACGTGGCGATGAAGAAGAAGCTCGCCGATGTCGCGCTCAACGCGGCCAAGGGCAGCGGCGCGACGTATTGCGACGTGCGCATCGGCCGTTACCTGCGCCAGTTCGTGGTCACGCGCGAGGACAAGGTGCAGAACGTGGTCAACACCGAATCGACCGGTATCGGCATCCGTGTCATCGCCAAGGGCTCGTGGGGGTTTGCCGCGACCAGCGACCTGTCCAGCGACGCCGTGGCGAAAGCCACCGCGCAGGCCGTCGCGATCGCCAAGGCCAACGCGCGCCTGCGCAGCGAACCGGTGCAGCTCGCGCCGGTGAAGGGTGTCGGCGAAGTGTCGTGGAAGACGCCGATCGTGAAGAATTCGATGCACGTGCCGATCAAGGACAAGGTCGACCTGCTGCTTGGCGTCAATGCCGATGCGATCAAGGCCGGCGCGAGCTTTATCAACTCGACCCTGTTCCTGGTCAACGAGCAGAAGTACTTCGCATCGACCGACGGCTCCTACATCGACCAGGACGTGCATCGCATCTGGGCGCCGATGAACGTGACCTGCGTGGACAAGGCGACCGGCAAGTTCCGCTCGCGCCAGGGCTTGTCCGCGCCGCGTGGCATGGGCTTCGAATATCTCGACGCGAAGGCGGCCGACAAGATCGAGTTGCCCGGTGGCGCCGTGGTCTATCGCGATTCCTACGACATGAAGGCCGACGCGGTCGCGGCGGCGAAGCAGGCGCGCGAGAAGCTCACCGCGACTTCGGTCAAGCCGGGTAAGTACGATCTGATGCTCGATCCGTCGCACACCTGGCTGACGATCCACGAGTCGGTCGGCCATCCCACCGAACTCGATCGCGTGCTCGGCTACGAGGCGAACTATGCCGGCACCAGCTTCGCCACGCTGGACAAGTGGCGGGACAAGTTCAAGTACGGCAGCGACAAGGTCACGATCGTCGCCGACAAGACCCAGCCCGGTTCGCTCGGCGCGGTCGGCTACGACGACGAGGGCGTGAAGACGCAGAAATGGGATCTGATCAAGGATGGCGTACTGGTCAACTACCAGGTCATCCGCGACCAGGCGCACATCCTTGGCCTCAAGCAATCGCAGGGCTGCTGCTACGCCGATTCGTGGTCGAGCGTGCAGTTCCAGCGCATGGCCAATGTCTCGTTGCAGCCCGGCAAGGAAAAGCTGACGCCGATCGAGATGATCAAGGACATCGAGAACGGCATCTATATCGTCGGCGAGGGTTCGTTCTCGATCGACCAGCAGCGCTACAACGCGCAGTTCGGTGGGCAGCTGTTCTACGAGATCAAGAACGGCAAGGTGACCCAACCGCTCGAAGACGTGGCCTACCAGATCCGCACGCCGGAATTCTGGAACTCGTGCGTCGCGGTCTGCGACGACGGCGACTACCGCCTCGGCGGCTCTTTCTTCGACGGCAAGGGCCAGCCCGGCCAGGTTTCGGCCGTCTCGCACGGATCGAGCACGGCGCGCTTCAACGGCGTCAACGTCATCAACACCGCGCGCAGCCTCGGCTGAGGATACGGAGCACATCATGACCATTTACAGCGAAGAACAGGCCAAGGCGATCCTCGACAAGGCGATCAAGATGTCCAAGGCCGACGAGTGCACGGCGCAACTCAGCGGCTCGAACGGCGGCAACGTGCGCTATGCGCTAAACAACGTCTCGACCAGCGGCTACGTCAGCGACGCCGATCTCGTCGTCGAGGTCGCGTTCGGCAAGCGCACCGGCACGGCGACGATCAACGCATTCGACGACAAATCGATCGAGTCCGTCGTGCGCCGCGCCGAGGAACTGGCAAAGCTGGCGCCGGAAAATCCGGAATTCATGCCGGCGATCGAGAAGCAGACCTACAAACCAACCTCGACCTTCGTCGAGAAGACCGCCGCGATCACGCCGGAATACCGTGCCCAGGTCGCCGCCGACTGCATCGAGCCGTGTCGCAAGGACAAACTCGTCGCCGCCGGCTTCTTCAGCGACGAGCAGGACTTTTCCGCCATAGCCAACAGCAAGGGCAACTTCGGCTACCAGAAAGCCAGCGGCATGAACTTCACCTGCACGGTGCGTACCGACGACGGCAAGGGCTCGGGCTGGGTCGCGCGCAATCTCGCCGACGTGGCCAAGTTCGACGCGAAGAGCGAGATCAGGATAGCGATGCAGAAGGCCAGGGGTTCGGCCGATGCGAAGGCGCTCGAACCGGGCAAGTACACCGTGATCATGGAACCGGCAGCGACCGCGGGCCTGATCAGTTTCATGATGTTCGGCTTCGACGCGCGCCAGGCCGACGAGGGCCGCAGTTTCCTGTCGAAGAAGGGTGGCGGCAACAAGCTCGGCGAGAAGATGTTCGACGAGCGTGTGACGATCTACGCCGATCCGTGGGACGAGCATGCCGCCGTGCTGCCGTGGGACAACGACAGCCTCGCGCGCGAGAAGACGCCGATCATCACCAAGGGCAAGGTCGACTACCTGCAGTACTCGCGCTACTGGGCGCAGAAGCAGGGCAAGAAGGCGGTTGGCCAGCCCGGAAATCTCATCATGGTCGGCGGCGACAAGTCGACGATGGATCTGGTCAAGTCGACCAGGAAGGGCGTCCTCGTCACGCGCACCTGGTATATCCGTCTGGTCGATCCGCAGACCGTGCTGCTGACTGGCCTCACGCGCGACGGCACGTTCTACGTCGAGAATGGCGAGATCAAGTACCCGATCAAGAATTTCCGTTTCAACGAGTCGCCGGCGATCATGCTCAACAACATCGAGGAGATCGGCAGGCCGGTGCGCGTCGGCGATGACGAATCGCCGTTCGTGATGATGATCCCGCCGATGAAGATCCGCGATTTCACTTTCACGTCGTTGTCGGACGCTGTCTGATCTGCCGCTGCAGCCCTCCCCCTCGAGGGGAGAGTTGGGTGGGGATGGTGTTTACCGACGCCGAGCCATACGCGCCATGACCCGCTCTGAATTTCTTCGCCTCATGCTTGCGAGCAGTGCCACTGCGCTGCTCGCGCGGCGCGCGAACGCAGGCGAGGCAGCCTACGACTTCTGGTTCACCCGCCTCATGTACGAATCGGGCGACTGGGACGTCGACGCGCGCATGCCGTCAAACCTGATCGACGCGCTGATCCAGTACACGACCCTGCGCGTCGACACGAAGGAGCGTGTGCTGCCGCTGGCCGATGCGCGAATGCTGACGCAACCGTTCTGCTATCTGGCCGGGCACAAGCTGGTCGAGTTCAATCCGGACGAGCGGCGCAACTTCGAACGCTACGTGCGCAATGGCGGCTTCGTCCTCGTCGACGATTGCAACCACGACATCGACGGTCTGTTCGCCAAGTCGTTCGAGCGCGAAATGGTCTCGATCTTCGGCGAGGGCGCGCTGAAGAAGCTGCCGAAGAAACATCCCGTTTTCGACGCATTCTTCAAATTCGACGGACCGCCGAACACGGCGTTCGAACTCAACGGCTGGGGCGACGACATAGTCCATGACTATCTCAAGGGCATCGAGGTCGGTGGTCGCCTCGGCGTGCTCTACAGCAACAAGGACTATGGTTGCGAGTGGGACTACGACTGGCGCAACAAGCGTTTTCTCGCCGAGGACAACACGAAGTTCGCGGTCAATGTGGTGATCTATGCGTTGACGGCTTAATTTCTTCCCATCTCCCACCGGGAGAAGTCGTCCGAAGGGCGGATGCGGGAAGGGCGTAACAAGTCTGAACTACATTCCACCTTCGCAGCGTCTTTCCCTCATCCGGCGTTGCGGCTCTCGCGGCTTCTCCCAGTGGCAGAAGGAAAGCAAAGACAAACTCATGAACGACGCAATCACCGAACAATCCATACAGCAACAACTCGCCAAGCTTGCCACCTTGCGCGAGGCCATCGCGCAGGTCATCGTCGGTCAGCACGACGTGGTCGAGCAACTCCTGATCGGCCTGCTCGCCGGCGGCCATTGCCTGCTCGAAGGCGTGCCCGGCCTCGGCAAGACCCTGCTCGTGCGCTCGCTCGGTCAGGCGCTCGCGCTCGACTTCCACCGCATCCAGTTCACGCCGGACCTGATGCCGAGCGACATCGTCGGCACGGAAATCCTCGAAGAAGACCACGGCACGGGCAAACGCTACTTCAAGTTCCAGCGCGGACCGGTGTTCACCAACCTGCTGCTCGCCGACGAGCTCAACCGCACTCCGCCGAAGACGCAGTCGGCACTGCTCGAAGCGATGCAGGAGCGCACGATCAGCTATGCCGGCACCACGCACGTGTTGCCGCAGCCGTTCTTCGTGCTCGCCACGCAGAACCCGCTCGAACAGGCCGGTACCTATCCGTTGCCCGAAGCGCAGCTCGATCGCTTCCTGCTGCACGTCCGCGTCGACTATCCGGACGAGACCGAAGAACGCGCGATCCTCGCGCAGACCACCGGCAGCGCCGGCGCCGGGATCGCCCCGGTCATGGGCGGCGGGGAAGTGATTGCGCTGCAGAAGCTGACGCGCGAGGTGCACGTCGGCGACGACGTGCTGGGCTGGATCGTGCGTCTCGTGCGCGCCTCGCGTCCGCAGACCAGTGTGGTGCAGGTTGTGCGTGATTGGGTGCGCTGGGGGGCGGGGCCGCGTGCGGGCCAGTCGCTGGTGCTCGCGGCCAAGGCGCGCGCGCTGATCCGTAGTCGCCTCGCCGTGACGCGCGAAGACGTCGCCGCACTTGCCGCGCCGGTGCTGCGCCACCGCCTGCTGCTCTCGTTTGCGGCCGAAGCCGAGCAGCGCAGCAGCGACGATGTCGTCGCGGCGCTGCTGAAGTCGGTGCCGTTTCCCGCTTGAAGCGAACGCAAAGCAAAAGACTGAACCACGAAGAACACGAAGAAATATCCACGAAGAAGATCAAAGAAGTTCGATGCGCTTTTGCCTTTCTTCGTGTTCTCCGCTTTTCTTCGTGATTTTCGTGTCGATGTCTTCTGATCTTGATCTTTTGGCATTGCCGCTGAACTGGAGACCGATGTGGCTGAGCTGATCCCGCCTGAGCTGCGCGCGCGCCTGCGCGAGCTTCGCCTGCTCGCGCGCCGTGGTGCGGGTGGCGATGGGCTGGGGCAGCACGCCAGCCGCAGCCGCGGTGCCGGCCTCGAATTCGCCCAGTACCGCGCCTACGAGCCCGGCGACGAGCTGCGCCGCATCGATTGGAAACTCTACGCACGCTCGGATCGCTACTTCGTGCGCGAAGCCGAGCGCGACAGTCCGTTGACTGCATGGGCGATCGTCGATGCGAGCGCATCGATGCGCCAGGCCGATGCGGCGTGTCCGCACCGGCGCAAGATCGATGCGGCGAAGACGCTGGCCGCGTGCCTGTTCGAACTCGCCCTGCGTCAAGGTGATCGCTTTGGCTTGCTCGCGCTCGCCGGCGCCGCGCCCGCATTCGTCCACGCCGGTGCCGGCCCGCGCCAACGCGATCGCTGCACGCTCGAACTCGCGCGTATCGAGGCTGCGGGACGCTGGCCCGACGCGGCGATGCTGGCGCCGTTGTGGGAGCGCATCCAGCCGCCGGCGGTTGTCCTCGTGCTCTCGGATTTCTTCGACGATGCGGCCGTCGAGCTCGCCTTGCGTCTCGCTGCCGCACGACGCGACGTGCTGGCTGTGCAATTGCTCAGCGCGGAGGAGCGTGACTTTCCATTCGCGGGCGGACATCGTTTTCGTGATCCCGAAACCGGTGCCGAGCGCCGCGTCGAGGCGGTCGCCGTGCGCCGCGACTATCTCGAACGCTTCGGCGCGGCGCGCGCGGAACTCGCGCGGCGCTTCGCCGCGGCCGGAATCGACCATGTCGAATACGTGCTCGATCGTCCGCTCGAAGAACCGTTGCGCATGTTGTTTGGCAACGGAGCGGCTCTGAAGTCGCTTGCTTTAAGGGAGAAGGGTGTTGAAGTTGACGCGCGCGAAGCCGAAACCATCTCCATCCAGGCCCTCCCCTTGAAGGGAGGAGTGTAAAAGCATGGGCATCGCCTTGCTCGCCCCGCTGGGCCTGGCCGCGCTGGCCGCGCTCGCGCTGCCGCTGCTGATCCACCTGGTGCGCCGGCTCGAACTGACCACGATCGAGTTCGCCGCGCTGCGCTGGATCGGCGAACGCACGCGTCCGCAACGGCGCCTGCGCTTCGAGCGTCCGTGGCTGCTGCTGTTGCGCCTCGCGCTGCTCGCCGCGCTGGCGCTGTTGCTCGCGCGTCCGCTGTGGCAAGTCGATGCGCTTGCGGCGCGGCCGTGGATCGTGGTCGCGCCCGGCGTTGCGCCGGCCGACGCACGTGCCGCGGCCGGCGATGTCGACGCGGAATGGCATTGGCTCGCACCCGGATTTCCACGTGTCGGCGAATCCATGGCCGGCACCGGCGTACCCGTTGCCAGCCTGCTGCGTCAGCTCGATGCCGAACTGCCGTCGCATGCGACGCTCACGCTGATCGTGCCCGAGCAACTTGGCGGGCTCGACGGCGAGCGTCCGCGGCTTTCGCACGAAGTCGATTGGCGCGTCGTACCCGGAAGCATGCCCGATGGTGCGGGGGCGGCGACGAATGCCTCGATCCGCATCGCGGTTCGCTACACGCCCGAAGCGGAGGGCTCGCTGCGCTATCTGCGCGCCGCAGTCGTGGCGTGGAACCAGAACGAACCGGGACGGTATGAGCTCGACGCGCAGCCTGCCGACGTTCCGATCGCCGCGGCGACGCATTGGTTGGTGTGGCTGGCCCCGACGACATCGACGCTGACGCGCTGGCTCGACGACGGCGGTGTGGCGCTCGTGGCCAATGTCGCCGCCGCAAACGGCGAAGCGCTTTGGCGTGATGCCACCGGACAAGTGCTGGCAAAGGTGGCGGCCCGCGGCGGAGGGCGCATGATCGCCTTGCCCGGCGCACTGATGCCGGCAGATTTGCCGTGGCTGCTCGACGCACAATTTCCTGATCGCCTGCGCGCCGCGTTCGACGGTGGTCCGCCCGCGCCTGCGCGTGCCGCGGCTGCGGCGATGCGTCCGCGCGTCGAGACGGGAACGGTCGCGTCGTCCGCGCGCTCGCCGGCATCGGGACGGCCGCTCGACGCGTGGCTTGTGCTGTTGATCGCCGCGTTGTTCCTGTGCGAACGCTTCGTCGCGACGCGACCAAACGCGGAAGTGCCGGCATGAGCGCCGCGCCGCAGTTGCGCGGGCTGCGCATTGCCTCGGTGCGGCGCCAGCTCGCCGTCGTCGCGGTAGCCGCGGCACCCGTTGTCGTTGCGACGGGCGTGCTGGCCGCGCGTACCGCCGGTCCGGTCGCGGCGGTCGCCGCCGGATCGCTGGCACTGATTGGTACGGGCATCGTCATGTGGCATGCGTGGCGCGGCATCGATGTGACCTGGCTCGCCCGCCGCCTCGATGCGATGTCGCCGCAGATGGACGACAGCGCCGCGCTGCTGTTCCGCGATACGGCCGCCTTGTCGCCGGTGCAGCAGCTGCAGCGGTTGCGCGTGCAGACGCGGCTCGCCGGTATCGACGTGGACTTGCGTCCGGCGTGGCCCTGGCCACGCTTGTTCATCGCGTTCGGCGTCGCGGCGGCGATGCTGATCGTCGCGGCATTCTGGCGGCAGGGCGCGCGCACTCACGCCGAGGCCGGGCAGGCCAACGCGAAGCTTGCCGCATCGTCGACCGCGCTGACCCGGGTACAGATGGCCATCGTGGCACCGGCCTACACGCAGCTCGCGTCGCGCACGGAAGCATCGCTCGATGCCAAGGTGGCGGAAGGCTCGCGCCTGCGTTGGAGCCTGCGCTTCGATCCGCAGCCCGCGGCCGTGGCGCTCGTGTTCCACGACGGCAGCCGCCTCGCACTGAGCCGTGACGGCGGGGATTGGGCCGGCGAACGCACGTTCGCGGCATCGGCGCTGTATCGCATCGCCGTCGAGGGCGCGCCGCCGCCGGCCGATGATCGCCTGCATCGGCTCGACGCGATCGCCGACCGCGCGCCCGAAATACGCGTACTCGAACCGGGCAAGACGCTGACCTTGCTCGACGCGCAGCAGAAGCGCTGGAACCTCGACTTCGAGGCCAGCGACGACTACGGCATCGCGAGTGCCGAACTGCAGATCACGCACGCGCAAGGCAATGGCGAGAACATCAAGTTCAAGGAGCAGACACTGGCGCTGCACGGCGAGCCCGCGGGCGCGAAGCAGCAGCGTTTCCGCCATACGCTCGACCTCGCCGCGCTCGGCATCGCGCAGGGCGACGACATCATCGTCAAGCTGGCCGTCAGCGACAACCGCGAGCCGCAGGCGAACACTACGCGCAGCGCGAGCTTCATCCTGCGCTGGCCGGCCGAGGCCGCGAACGATGGCGGCGGACTCGAAGGCCTGGTGCAGAAGAC
Source organism: Rudaea sp. (assembly GCF_057139185.1). NCBI lineage: Bacteria > Pseudomonadati > Pseudomonadota > Gammaproteobacteria > Lysobacterales > Rhodanobacteraceae > Rudaea > Rudaea sp. The sequence continues at coordinate 60,099 of NZ_DBNHDN010000030.1, forward strand.
CCTGCCGGCGTATTTCCGCAGTCAGCGCCAGATCATCATAGACAGCGAGGCGCTGCTGGCCGAAAAGGCGCAGCTCGACGGCGGAAAATTCCTCGCGCGCTCGGATGCGATCGGCGCCGACCAGAAGATCCTGCGCCTGCGCTACGGCCAGTTCCTCGGCGAGGAATCGGAGACGCATGCGCAGAAAGCGGATGCGACGCGGGCAGGGCACGACGATCACGATGCACATGCATCGACGCAGGCGCCGACCGCGTTCGGCCGCGAGGGCGATATCGTTGCCGAGTACGGTCACGTGCACGACATCGCCGAGGCCGCGACCCTGCTCGATCCGGAGACCAAGGCGACGCTGAAATCCGCGCTCGCCGAAATGTGGCAGGCGGAATTGCATCTGCGCCAGGGCGATCCGGCGCAGGCGCTGCCCTACGAGCGGCGTGCGCTCGATTTCGTCAAGCGTGTGCAGCAGTCGACGCGCATCTACCTCGCGCGCGTCGGTCTCGAGTTGCCGGTGCCGGACGAGGGGCGACGCCTCAGCGGCGACCGCAAGGGTGTGGGCGACCGCCCTGCCGGCCTGACCGCGGCCGACGACGGCGAGGTGCCGATGGCGCGATTGTGGAAAGCGTTGGCGGCGAACGATGCGCCGGACTGGGACGCGGCCGAAGCCTGGCTGCGCGCGCACACTGCGGATACGCCCGATGCGCTCGGCGTGCTCGCCGCGATCGATCGCGCGCGCCGTGATCCGGCCTGCGCATCGTGCCGTGCATCGCTGCGCGATCTGCTTTGGCCGCTGCTGCCGGTACCGGCAGCAGCGGCGGCGGTACGGACTGCGCCGGGTGCGGCAGGCCGTGCCTACCTCGACGCATTGCAGGCCGCAGGTCGCGGAGCGACGCGATGAATGCCACGTTGCTCGTCGCGTTGCTGCTTGTTTCTGCCGCCGCGCTCGGCGTCATGCGCGCGCGGCGGGTGCGCCGCCATCGCCTGGCGCGCATCGGCTTGCAGCTTGGCGCAGCGTCGCTGTTGTACTTGTGCCTGTTCCCGCCGCTCGATAGCAAGAATTTTCATGCCGACGAGCTGGTCGTGTTGACGCCCGGCGCGACGTCCGCGCAGCTCGCCGCGTTGCCGCTCGCGGCCAACGTCGTTGCGCTGCCCGGCGTCGAAGCGGGCAGGGCGGTCGAACGCGCACCCGACCTCGGCACCGCGCTGCGCCGGCATGCCGGCGCGCGCCGCCTGCGCATCGTCGGCGGCGGCTTGCCGGCGCGCGATCGCGACGCGGCGCGGGGCCTCGTCGCCGCGTTCGATGCGGCGCCGCTGCCGCGCGGTCTGGTCGAACTGGGTGCGCCGGCCGCGGTGCGCGCCGGCAACGTCTGGCGTATCGATGGGCGCGTCGAGGACGTCGAAGGCGGCCGCGTCGAACTACGCGATCCGTCCGGCGCGGTCATCGCCACGCACGCGCTCGACGCCGAAGGCCGCTTCGCCCTGCACGCGGGCGCGAAAGGTGAGGGCAGTGCGACGTTCGTTTTGAACGTGCTCGATCGCGACGGCACCAAGATCGACAACGCAACGGTTCCGCTGGCAGTGCATGCGGGCATGCCGCTCAAGATCGCGCTGCTCGCCGGGGCGCCCGACGCGGATCTGAAGTATTTGCGCCGCTGGGCCGCCGACGCGGGCATGGCGCTGACCAGCCGCATCGCGTTGAGCGATGGCGTTGCGCTGAGCGACGGCGCGGCAGTGCCCGATGACGCGGCACTGCGTGTGGCCGATATCGCGATCGTCGACGAACGCGCCTGGACCGAGCTCGACGCGCAACGCAAGCAGGCGTTGATCGCCGCTGTGCGCGACGGCCTCGGCCTGCTGCTGCGCGCGACCGGGCCGCTGCCCGCGCCGGTCGCCGCGGATTGGGCCGAACTCGGTTTTCGCACGCACGCGGTCGAGGCGCCGGCGTCGGTTGCGCTCGACAAGACGCTCGGTCTGGTCGATTCCGGTCTCACGTTCGCGCACCGCGCCCTCGCCGTCGAGGCCGATGCCGCTGCACCGCTGCTGCGCGCCGATGACGGCACGATACTGGCGTGGTCGCGCAATCTCGGTCGCGGCCGCGTCGCGTTGTGGCTGCTTGCCGACAGCTATCGACTGGCTCTCGGCGGTGCGTCTCCCGCGTTCGCGACGTTGTGGAGTGAAGCGTTGAGCACGGTCGCGCGCGCGCGCGGCGCGTCTGCCCCGCTGTTGCCGCCATCGACGCGCGTCGACGCGCGCGCGTCGTTCTGCGCCGTTGCCGCCGATGCGGCGATCGAGAACGAGATGGGCAAACGCGTGCCGTTGAGTGTCGATGCGCACGGGTGCGCCGCGTATTGGCCCGAAGCAGCGGGCTGGCATACGTTGCTCAACGGCGGCGGCCGCTGGCCGTTCTTTGTGCGTGCGCGCGACGAAGCCATCGGCCTGGAAGCCGGAGAGAATCGAAGCGCGACGCAGGCGCTGCTCGGCGCGCCGCTATCGACGGCGGCTGTCGCCACGCGCGAGCAGCCGTTGCCGCGCTGGCCATTCTTCCTCGCCTGGCTGGCCGCGGCCGCGGTAATGTGGTGGCTCGAACGCGGCGCCGCCGCGAACGGCGGCGCTGCATCGGACGCATAGCGTGGCTCAGAACCGGTAGTTCGCCTCGACGCCCCACATGCGCGGCGCGGTGATGCCGGCACTGGTCACGCCGAGCACGTTGGTCACGATGTTGTTGAGCCCGGTGACGTACTGCGTGTCGAACAGGTTGTTGACGAACAGGCCGACGCTCCAGGGCACGTTGGGCGAGGACCAGCCGACATGAAAATCGGCGCGCGTGTGGCTGCCGCCAAGCCGGAACGGCAGCGTCGAGATGCACGAGCCCTGCAGCGCCGAGCCCGAATTGCAGCGCGTCTTGCCGGTGTAGGCGCCTTGCAGCGTGAAGTCGAGGCTGCCGCCGGCGATGTTGTGCATGACGTAGGCGGCGCCGAGCGTGGCCGACCATTGCGGCAGGCCGGTGGGTTGGCCGGAGAGATCGACACCTTCCGCGGTCTTGTAGTTGCTGTAGGTCTGGTCGATGTAGGCCGCTGCGGCATTGAGGCGCAGGCTGTCGGTTGCCTGCCAGCGCGCTTCGAACTCCAGGCCCTTGGCCTCCTGGTCGCTGGGCAGGATCTGGTATTGCGGCAGATCGCCGTTGCCACCACCGTTCGACACCAGGGTCAGGTTCGGCAAGTTGGAATATTTATAATAGTATACAGAAGCGTTGAACAGCAGCTTGTAGTCGGCGAACCAGCTCTTGACGCCGGCTTCGTAGCTGCGCACGGTCTGCGGCTTGTACACGGTGCCGACCTCGAGCGCGTTGAAACCGCCGGCCTGGTAACCCTTGGCCGCCGACGCATAGAGCATCACGTCGGGCGTCAGCTTGTAGTCGAGCACGACGCGCGGACTGGTGTCGTTCCAGCTGCGCTTGAGGCCGGCCGGCTGCCCGAGCGTCTGCGGCGTGGTGAAGTAGATGTTCTGCTGGAAGGTCTGGATCGGTACGCCTAGCGCATCGAGCAGGCCGAGCGATTGCAGGCCTGCCAGTGTCCTGTCGAGCTCGTCGGCGACGCGCGGCGGCGTATACCAGCTGAAGTCGCGCTGGTCGCGGGTGAAGCGCACGCCGGTGGTGAGGTTGAGGCGGTCGTTGAGGTGCCAGATCACGTCACCGTAGACCGCGGAGGCGCGGGCGATGTTGCGGTTGTTCATGTTCTCCTGCCAGGGGTCGCCAAGCAGCGAGTACTGGAACCCCGCAGCCTGCAGGCCTTGCGTCAGCGGTCCGTAGAGGCCGCCAGGCGCGATGCCGAGGTTGTTGAGCAGGGTATCGATGCTGTTGGTGAAGAAGTTGATCTGGCTGGTCTGGCGACCGTCGTCGCGGTACCAGCTCGCGCCGGCGATCCAGTCGGCGCGATCGGTCTTGCCGGCGAGCTTGAATTCCTGCGACCAGGTCTTGTGCCGCTCGATGTTGACGTCGTCGAAATACAGGTCGATGCGGTCGGTGCCTTCCTGCGCCTCGCGGTTGTACGTGTGGTAGCGCTGGAACGAGGTCAACGAGGTGAAATCGCCGAACGGCAGCGCATGCTCGGCGCGCAGGACGAACGAGTCGTAGGTGCGCGATTCGCGCGCGCCGATCGCTTCGTTGTAGAGTGGCGCGTTGCGCGGATCGAGGAAGGTCGAGTAGTCGGGCGTCGTCGATGGCAGCTCGGGATAGGCCGGCACCGGCGAGACGCCGATCGTCGCACGCGGCGGCTGCTTGAGCCGCTCATGCTCCCAGGCGAGGTTGACGGCCGTGTCGCCGGGTGCGTTCCAGTGCAATTGCATGCGCGTGCCCCAGTCGTCGTCCTTGTAGAAATGCCGACCGGTAGCGGAGTCGCGCAGCCAGCCGTCGCTCTGGTTGTCGACGAAGCTCAGGCGGAAAGCGAGGTTCTCGCCGAGTGGCGTGTTGAGCACGCCGTCGCCGTAGCGCAGGCCGTAGTTGCCGAGGCGCAGGCGCGCGTTGGCTTCGAACTGGTCGCTCGGCGCCATCGTCGTGACCGAGATCGCGCCGGCCGCGCTGTTGCGTCCGAACAGCGTGCCCTGCGGACCCTTGAGCACCTCGACATGGTCGATGTCGTTGAACATCAGCAGCGCGCCGCCGGTCTTGCCCTGGTAGACGCCGTTCGCGTAGACGCCGACCGGCGCGTCGGTGCCGATGCCGAAATCGCCGGTGCCGATGCCGCGCAGGCTGAAATTCGGTTGCGTCGGCTGGTCGCCGCTGACCGAAAGGCCGGGCACGTACTTGTCCATCTTCGACAGGTCGGTGGCGGCGAGCGTGTCGATTTGCGTCGACGAGATGACCTGCATCGCGATCGGTACTTCCTGCACCTGCTGCGTGCGGCTCTGCGCGGTGACGGTGACATTGCCGAGTTGCATCGCGGCATTGTCGGTGGTTGCCTGCCCGGCGCCCTGTTGTGCGGCGGGTGTCTGCGTCTGCGCGTCGTCCGCGGCGGCGGCCAGCAACGTGCCGTGCGCAAGCATTGCCGCCGTGCCGGCGACGAGCGCGAGGCGTACCTGTCGAGTCAATTGCGTCATCTGGATCTTGTTCACGCCAGCATCCCTCCCAATGGTTTGTCGTATTGTCAGGCGTCGCAGTTTCCGGACGTGGCGGCGATCCAGTCGCGGATCAGCGCAACGCCTTCCTTGTGCGTGGTGCTGCGGCCCATCTCGGGCATCATCACACCGGGTTCGTCCGAGGTGACGCGGTAGAGCAGAATAGAATCGTCGGGCTTGCCCGGCACGATGTCGAACAGGTGATCACCCGTGCCGCGTCCGGCCGCGACCGGCGGCTTGCATACGCCGAGGCGGCGCAGGTCGGCATTCGCGCTGCGCAGGTCGAGCGCGGTGGTGTTGGCCGGGCCGGTCGGGCTGTGACACATGCTGCAGTTGATGTCCAGGTACGCACGCGCGCGGTCGGCGACGGGCGCCTTGGCATCGTGCCAGTCGGCGTCGCGCGGCGCCCGCGCGGGATCGGGTGAGCCGGCGAGAAGGCCGAGCCGGGTCCAATGCGCGAGCTGGTTTTCCGCGCCGCTGGCGTAGCTGTAGTCCTTGTTGAGGTGCCGCGCGCGTGGGCCGAGCGGCTCGATCGCCTTGGCCGCAACGTTGGCGACGTGGCAGCCGGCGCATTGGTTCTCGTTCGGCACGACGTAGGTGAAAGCTTCGCGTTCGTTGTTGTCGGCGACGAGTTCGAGCGGGATGGCATCGCCCGTGCGCGCGAGTTCGGCGTCGGTCTGCGCGGCGTTCCAGACGTAGGGAATCGCCTCCCAGCCTTTCTCGCGGCGTACGAGTATGCGCGTTTCGACCAGGCGCACCTTGGCGAGATCGAGGGCTTCGTCCGCCGCCCCGGCGGCGAAGTCGCGCGAGGTGTCGTAGGTGCGCGCTACCGCCTTCGCCTCGCCGCCGCTTTTCGGATAGAAGAAGGTTTTCGTCAGCACCGTGCCGACCGGGAAGTCGAACGGCCCGTCGGCATCGTATTTCGCCGTCGTGCCTTTCGGCAGCCACACCGTGCGGAACTTGTGCGCGTAGTCGCTGAACAACGGCGTGTTCAGATCGTAGGGCACGACGTCGGTATTGGCCACGAGCCGGCCGTCGTGTGCCTCGACCAGATGCCAGTCGCTGAGCTTTTCCGGCTTGCCTTCGGCGAACGAGTGCACTGGTTGCGGCGTGCGCGCGCAGCCGGCGAGGGCAGCGAGCGCGACCAGCGCGGAAGAAATGCGCGTGAATCGGGTGAGCGATGACATCAAGTGTTGCCCTTCAATTCGACAGCAGCAAGCGGCGGCAGCTCGCAGTGGACTTCGTCATTGAGTACCTTGGGATTGCTGAACTTGTTCGGCCCGTCGACGTTGAGCACCTCGACCGCGCCGTTCTTCACGCAGATGCGCTGTTCGGCCGGATACTGGCCGTTGACCTGTGCCTTGGTGTCGACGTACCCGTCCCAGAGCACGTCGGGGAAGTGGCCGCTGATGCCGAACATCGATACTTTCAGCGCCTTCCAGTCGAGGCCGTCGGGAGCGTCGCCGCCGCCGGAGAAGCGGTTGTCGTGGATGTAGATCGATTTCGGATACGGATCATAGCCTTCGCTCGGCTTCTTGTCGGCGAAGTTGGTGATGAAGTAGCTGGCGATGATCACGTTCGCGGTGCGGTTGTCGGCGATGTCGTTGTCGAAGATCTCGACCTTCGGGTTCGAGGTTACGATGATGCCGGAGCCTGCGGGTACGCTTGCGACCGCGGTGCCCTTGGCGCCGAAGTTGCCGAGGTTGTTGGCGACGACCTTGTTCTTGAACACGCGTGCATGCTCGCCGTGCTGGGTCAGATCGGGCATGTTGAAGACGAGGATGCCGCCGGTGTTCCCGGTCGCGGTGTTCTCGTAGACGTCGGCGCGTATCGAGTTCTCGATCTCGATGCCGGCGACGTTCTTCTCGGCGCGGTTGCGCCGCACGATGATGTCCTGTGACTGGCCGACGTAGATCCCGGCGTCACGCGAACCGATCGCGATCGAGTCCTCGACCAGCACGTTCTTGCATTTCACCGGATAGATCGCATAGGCGCCGTTGTCTTTCGACGGGCCGGCGGTCCATTCGACGCGCACGTCGCGGATCGTGATGTTTTCGCCGTCGTTGACTTTCAGTCCGTCTCCCTTCGAATCCTCGATGGCGAGATGCTCGATCGTGAAATCGTTCGCGTAGACGAGCATGCCCTCGGGGCCGGAGATCTGGTTCTTGAACGATAGTATGCTTTTGTCGGAGCCCGCGCCGCGCACGGTGACGCCGTTGGCACGCAGGGTCAGTACGCGTTGCAGTGGATGCTTGCCGGGTGGAATCTCGATGACTGTTCCGGGCTTGGCGTCGAGGAACTGTTCCTGCAGCTTCTTTTCGAAAGCCGTGTCCGCGTCACTTGGCGGGGGAGGTGGTTCGTTTCCACAGCCGGCGGCAAGGGCACAAAGGGCGACAATGGCAAGCTTGCGCACGGCATTCTCCATGTGGGGGCGGTGCGTCAATTTGCCGCCAAACAAACGTTTGGAACAGGGGCAAGGGGGCTGGATTTGGGGGGCAAACAGGCCATTGGAAAGTGGCCGATGCAGCCACGGCCGCCACACGGTGCTGCCGTCAGATCGCACTGTGTCGCATCGCCGTCGGTGCCGCGCCGGTCCAGCGCTTGAACGCGCGGCGGAATTCGCGCGCGTCGGAATACCCGACCTCGCTGCCGATGTCGGCGATGCTCAAGGCGCCCGCGCTGAGCAGCTCCAGCGCGCGTTCGGCGCGCAACTGGTCGTGGATGTCGCGATAGACGCGGCCGGCGGCAGCGAGGTGGCGGCGCAGCGTGCGTTCGGAAAGATTGAGACTGGAAGCGACGTCTCCGAGCGTCGGGTGCTCGGCGAGGCGGTGGCGCAGGATGCGCTCGACCGAAGCGACGATCTCGCTCTGGCGCTTGATCTGCGCGGCCTGCTCGCGGCAGATGGCGAGCGCCTGCTGCGCGCTGACCGGATGGTGCGTCGGCAGGCGTACCGCCAGCCATTGCGTGCCGACCACGAAGCGGTTGCGGTTCGCGCCGAAGCGGATCTCGCACTCGAACAGCTTGCGATAGTCGGCGGCGTGCGGCGGCGCCGGGTAGGTAAGATCGAGGCGCACCGGCTTGAACATCGGGCCGACCAGGCTGCGTGCGAGCTGCAAGGTGCTCGCGAACATCTCCTCGCAGAGAAAGACGAGAATTTCTTCGTCGGGAAAGCGCGGTCGCGCCACGAGTGCGACTTCGCGCGCGTTTGCTGTTTCCATTTCGACGTCCATCAGCGCGCCGGTGATGTCGGCGTGCTCGATGCCGATCGCGACCGCCTCGCCGAAGGTGCGCGCGGTCATCATCGCCAGGCCCATGATGCCGAACGTGCCGCTGGATTGGTGCGCGCCGACCTCGATGCCGAAGCCGCTGCGCGGGATCGTGCGCAGCGCACGCTTGATGATCGTGCTCGCCTGCCGGTAAGACACGCGCACCGAAGCATCGTCGATCTGCGCGCGCGTGATGCCGAGCCCGGCGAGCCAGGGCTCGATCGCAAGACCTTCGGCATCAGCGAGCTGCGCGAGCACGGCGAGGATTGTGGTCGGGATCACCGCCGCGGTGTAGCGCGGGTCGGTCGGGGCATGGCGCACGGCCATCTTCGCCGTCGCGGCCTTGTTGCGCCTGGTGACGGCGGGTGGGTGTGCTGGCGTCATGCGCGCGATGGTAGCGGCTTGCGCCGCGCAAGTCGCGGTGCGCTGCGCAATCAGGGCGAGGCCGCCGGCGCGACCCGGTTCACGTAGATCGGATTGCCTATCAGGCTGAGCTTGCCGTCGGCGCCGCGCACGTCGGCGCGCAGCCAGTGGCGGTGGCCGTCACTGGTCCAGGTGAAGGCGAAGGTCCGCGAAGCGTCGGCGATCTTCGGCTGATCGATCACGTTGGCGATCCTGCCGTCGATGACGATTTCCACGCTGCCGCCGCCGACATTGGCGACCTTGAGGGAGAAGTCGGCCTTGGTGTTTTGCGCGAGCTTCACCTCGTCGCCCATCTCGGCATCGAAATCCGGGCCTTTGGCGGTGAATTCGAGGCTGCGATCCTTGCTGCCGAAGACATCGACATAGGCATGGCCGGCACGCAGCGCATCGAGCAGGGCGTGCTGGGAAAGGTTGGCGGCGTGCACGACCGTGGTCGGCGTACCGATGCCGATGGCACCGCGGCTTTCGCTCCACTGCTTGGCGTTGTGATCGTCGCTGCCGCCGACCGCGGTGAGGCGGTAGCCCTTGTCCAGTTGCGCCTGCCAGAACGGAATGCCCGAAATCGCCGTGTCGGCATCGTTGCCGTTGACGACTTCGATGGCCTGGACCAGACGCATGTCGACCTCGGGTTTCGCGGTCCAGCCGCAACCCATGCAGATTTCGCCGGAGAGGCGGATCGGGTGGTTGATCGAGACGAAGCCGTCGAGCCGTGCGGCGTTGCGCAGCAGCGTATTCCAGTCGGGCACACCGGCCGAGCCGACGCGAAAGTCGAGCGGGACCCAGCTGCCGAGCAGGTTGGCGTGACCGGTGAACGTCGTCAGCTCGCGGCCCGCAAGCAGCAGCAGGCGATCGAAGTACGGCTGCAGTTCGCGTACGGCATTGGCCTGCGAGACCGTGTTGTGGTCGGAGAGCGCGATGAAATCGAGGCCGCGTTCGGCTGCAGCCTGCGCGGTCACGAATAGCGGACAAGGAACCTTGCCCTTGCCGCTCTGCGGCGTGCACGAACCGTCGCTGTGCGCGCCGTGCATGTGCAGGTCGCCGCGGTACCAGCCGGCCTGGGCGCGCAACGGCTCGTCGAGCAGGTCGGGAATCCTTCCATTTCTGGAAAAGTATACTTTTGCCGTGTATTCGGCGTGTGCCTTCTCGCGGATGTTCGGGATGCCGAGCAGCAGGTTCCAGCGGCCCGGTGCGATCGGGCCGACGATATAGGACGGCGTTGCGTCAGTCGCGGATACGGTGAAGCGGCTCTTGTTGCCGCCACTCCAGCCGCGGAATGCGTTGTTCCTGAAGCCGCCTGGGCCGAGCAGGCCGAGGTCGATCGTGGTCTTCTCGTCGCGACCGGAGTAGGCGAAGTCGATGGTGATGCGGTCGACACCGGCCGGCACGTCGAACGGCACCAGTTTGTAGGTCTGGTTGTCGCGGCCATCGAGCTTGCCGGTCAGGGCCAGGTCGGGTTTGTCGGCAGCGCGGGCCGACAGGCAAAGCAACAGTGGCAGTAGCAGGCCGATGATTTTCATTTGATATCGATCCACAACGGCTACTCGATCGGAATGCCCGCACATTTTGCCGCCGCACGCACCGGATTGCAGCGCGCGATCGCGCCGTCGTCGAAGCGTACCCGATACGGACCGAAGCGCGGGTCGGGCTCGAAGTAGTCGGTCGAAACGAATTGTGCGCCGCTCGCGAATGCAGCCTCGCGGCGCGCAGTGTCGTTGCGCCGCGCCTCGAATGTGTCGGCGTCAGCACGCGTGCGCACGAGCAGGCCTGCCGCCACGGCCGTCTTGATGCGCTCCTGATCGGCAAGCGGGTCATTCAGCGTGATATAGCCAGCAGCAGGCGAATCTTCCCTGGTCGTGGCGAACATCGCGCGACCTTCCAGCGATTTGCGTGCGCCCCGGTAGAGCGCAATCTTGTCGTCGCTCTCGTCGAGCGCGAACAGGATGCGGCCGCGGGCCTGGCCGAGCGTCGGCCAGTGACCGGCGCTCGCGGCGTTGCGCAGCGTCGGGAATGCGCCCTGGATGCCGTCCGGCGTGATCAATTGCTTCGGCTTGAACACGCTGCGGATCTCGGCATCGAGCCGGTCGAACGCGGCCTCGTCGAACTTGAGCGCGGCTACCGAGCCGGGGCCGAGCTTCCCGTCCTTGGCGTTGATCAGAATCATGATCGGCACATGCCGCGGATGCGCGGCAGACCAGTCGCGTATGATCGTCAGGCAGGCCACGAAAGTCATGCAACTTGAGCGGAAATCGATGTCGGCCAGATGCATGACCTTGAAACCCGGCTTGGTCATTTGCGCGGTTTGTGCGGATGGCCACGGTGGCGACGCAAACCCCTTGCGCATTGCGCCCGGCGGGTGCAGCCAGCGAGCGCCTTGCGGATCGTCCCAGACGTCGAGTTCGAGCTGACGGATGCCGAGATCAAGCTGCTCGTTGAGCGGGCGATGACCGTAGTCGAGGCCGTCCGCGCCGTGCGCATCGAGCGCGTGGTGCGCGGCGAATTCCTCGGGTGGCATGTGCTGCTTGTAGCTGTTGTGCGTGCCGATCACCTGCATGTCGTTCAAACGCAGATTGGTGTCGATCCAGGCCCGCGCGCAGGCTTTGTCGCCCGCTTGAGCGGCGTTCGTGGTTGCGAGGTTGCAGAGGCTGCTCGCTGCGCGCGATGGCTGCGCGAGCAGCCCTGTCGAAACGATGCAGAGTGATGCGATGAGGCTCGTCGCCCCGGCAAGGATTGCCGGGGTCCAAGCTGCAGATGTTGTTTCTCGATTGCATTTCATGCCTGGCATTGCCGTAGCTGGTACCTCGGCCCCGGCTCCGTGCCGGGGCGACGCTGTCCCTTGCGAGGGCCGTGCCGATCAGAACTTGTACATCACCGACAGACGATAGGCGCGACCGAGCAGCGGGCGGGCGAGGAAGGTGTTGGCGAGCGGGTTGTTGGCGACGAGTTCGCCCGCACGCGGATTGCCTTCGGTCAGGCCCTGCGAGTTGTTGATGTTGTCAACGTAGCCGAACACGGTCCAGCGATCGTCGACCTTGTAGCTCGCGCTGGCGTTGTAGGTCTTGTACGAGGGAAGCACGAAGGTGTTGGCGGTGTCGGAGTAACGTTTGCCTTCGTACTCGGCGCTGAACTGAAGGCGCAGCTTGCCGTCGAGCAGGTTTAGACCGGGCACGATGCGGATGCTGTTCTTCGGTACGCGAATGAGTTGGTGATCGTTGAAGTTGAATGCCGTGGGCTTGCCGTTGATGACGCTATAGCCGGCGAAATTCTTGTACTTCGGATCTTCGATCGTTGCGTTGAATGTCACGTCGAACCAGTCCACGGGATAGAAACCGCCTTCGAGTTCCAGGCCGGTGGTCCTGGTGCTGGCGAAGACCGTCTGGCTCGGGCCGGGGACATTCGGATTGTTCGGATCGAAACTGACCGTGGAGAAGCCCACGTTGTCGTACTTCGTGTAGAAGAAGGTGCCGTAGAACTCGACCCAGCGGTTGGCGAATTTGTAGCCGAATTCACCGAGATCCATCGTCTGCGTCAGCGGAGTCGCGTTCGGGTTGTCGATGTAGGCGGACAGGTTCGGCAGGCGGTAGGTCGACGTCCAGCGCGCGAAGACACCGGAGCGCTCGTCGAATTGGTAGTTCAGGCCGATGGTACCGCCGGTGTGATCGAAGTCGCGGCTGAACGGCTTGAACACGCCGGTGCCGTTGAGCACCTGGGAGTTGGTGAACGTGCCGTCGAGATTGTACGGGGCCTTCAGCGCGTTGGTGCCGTTGAAGTCCACTTTTTCGTAACGTGCGCCATAGTCGAGGCGCAGCCTGTCGGTGAGCTGCCACTCGTCGGAGAAGTACAGCGCGTTGCTGTTCTGGCTGCCACCCGCATTGGCCCATTCGTAGCCGTTCTTGTAGATGCCGTTCTGGGTGATGTTGCCAAGGACGGCGCCGCTGGCGTCGACGGCGACGAGATTGAGCAGGCGCGCGTTATTCTCGACGTCGAGCAGCACGGTCGAGGAATAGCGGTCGAACTTGAGATCGATGTGCGCGATGTACCAGCCGACGGTGAAATCGTGCTGGCCGGCGAAGTCGAACTTTGCCGACAGACGTGCGTCGTTCATGTACTCCTGGGTCGGCGAGGTCACGCTGCGCAGACCGCCGATGACCGCGAGGCCGTTGCCGTTCTGGTTGAGCAGGTCGAAGATCGTCGAGGGTGAATCGACGTAGCGCAGCTGCAGTCCGGCCGTACCGGAGTAGATCATCAGCGGATTGGGTTTGGCCCCGAGCGCGGCGTTGATCAGGCCCTGCCCCGAGTACAACGTGTTCGGGAACATGCCGTTGCGTACAGTGTGCGTGTCGTTGATGCGCAGGCCGTCGGTGAACTTGATGTTGTCGGTGATGCTCTGCTCGAACTTCCACGTCGCCTGTGAACGATGCACCTGCGTGCCGGTGTCGTTCGAGTAGGAGTAGGGCTTGCCGTCCGGTCCGGTCAGCATCACGTGATTGGTTTCGGGGCCGGCGAACGTGCCGTAGTTGCCGTCGAAACCGGGTACCGCGCGCACCTTGCCGCCGGGATAGGTACGCATCGGAATGCCAAGGTCGAAATACACGGTGTCGACCATGCGCTTGTAGTCGAAGCTGAGTTTTCCGGTTTCCCATTCCTTCGAGATCGTCGCACGCAGTTGGCCGCCCTGGTCGGCGGTGTAGCCGGGTTCGCGCACGCCGTCGTCCTGGCGGTAGTAGCCGCCGAGCGCGAGTTTCCAGCCGTCGCCGAGCGGTGTACCGAACCAGAAGTCGCCGCGGTTGAGGCCGTAGTCCCCGACCGTGTACTTGAACAGGCCCGAGGCTTCCTCGCCGACCTGGCGCGGGATGTAGTTGACTGCGCCGGCCGGCGCGTTCGAATAAAACAGAGACGACGGGCCGCCGCGCACGACTTCGAGGCCGTCGATGGTTTCGTCGAGACGGAACGCCTGGTCACCGTTGAGATAGCCGAGCGAGGGGTCATGATCGACCGGCAGGCCGTCCTCGAGCAGCGTGATCGAGCCGAAGCCGTCGACGGGGATGCCTCGCGCACGGACGTTGCCGCTCGCTTCACCGCCCGATGCCTCGACCCAGAAGCCCGGCACCGACTTCAGCGATTCGGTCACGCTGGTCGGTGCCTGCAGGCGCAGCTTGTCCTCGCCGATCGTCGTGATCGAATAGCTGGTCTGTTCCTTGGTGCGGGCATCGACGCCGGCGCGGCCGGTGACGATGACCGACGCCATGTTCTGCGTCGTCTTGGTGGACGCATCGGCCGGAGCGGTCTGCGGATCCGGAACGGCGGCATTTGCGTCGGCCGCTGTGGCGGCGGCTTCGGTTGCGCTTGCGGCCGTAGCAAGAACGCAAGACAGGGCGAGTGTGCTGCACAAGGTCAGAATACGGTAGTGGCACATGAACGAATCTCCGCTAGGAAAAAATCGCAACGACGAAAAAAAGGAGACAGCGTGTGGTGCGCGCCGGTCAGGCCGAGCGAGCATAGGCACCAGCGAACGCTATTGCAATTTGCATTGCAACATTGTGTACATTAGAAAAAAAATTCCATTTATGGGCGTGACCCGATCCACTGCATGAGCCCTCGGCGCTGCACGTAGGAAAACTTTACCGGCAAAATCTAACCGCGGTTTGTGTCAGGTGAATGTCAGTTCACCCGCATCCGCGGTGAGGTGTGTGAGGATTTCGAAGCGTTTCCATGCGGGCGCGATCAACGACGAAGGCGAGCCAACAGTCGCCGATTGAGCGCGCGCTGCTGTTGCTGCCAGACCGCGAGTTGGTCCTCCGGAACGGGGCTCTGGCCGTCGGCGCGGCTCAACCAGCGCTTCCAGGGTGTCGAGTAGGCGTAGGCGGAGACTTCGCCGTTGATGTCGCTGCCGACGAGTCGGCCTGCGAGCGTGTCGATGACCGCGTTCACGTGGGCTTCAAGCAGGCGACCCTGGTCCCAGTTGGTGCGCGCGGTTTCGGGGCTCAGCGCGTCCTTGTCGATCGTCAGATACGTAGGGGCGGGTGACGAACCCAGGGTGGCGAGGAAGGCATCGATCAGAGTGTCGGGCGTGGCGAACACCTTGAACGCACGGCCGATACCGATGCGTGTGGCCCAACGCACGTCGACATCCATACACCAGTTGGTCAGCTTGCCGGCGTACAGCGGCCTCAGGTAATTCTCCCAACTGTGCGCGGTGCCCACGTCGTTCGAGGTGATGCCGAGCACGTGCACGTGGCTGACGAATGGCAGCGCGGCGACGCGGCGCACCCACGAACCGCAGTGGATGCCGAACGGGAAACGCATGTTGTCCGGGTGGTTGTCGAACACGACGACCTGGAACGGTCCCTTGTCGCGCAGGCGCCGGATCAACGGCCAGCTCAGGTGGTGAAAGTCACCGCTGCCCATGAATACGGTGCCGTAGTCCGCGGGCAGCTCGGCGTCGAGCACGCGTGCGAGTTCGTCCATGCGGTGATTGGAGCAGCCGAAGCGGATTGCCTCTTGCCAGCCGGCAAGGTCGATCGTGAGTGCGTCCGGCAAGTTGCCGACCGATCGGTCGAAATCGAGGATGACCGGGAGCAGGCTCACGGTGACTTGCCTTCCAGCGCAGCGCGATCGCTTTCGAACGCGCCCGAGAACCGGCGCAGGATCGCGCGCAGCAACGGGTTGCGCACGTGTACGGCGTGCCGCGTGAAGGTGAATTTCGCGCCGAGATAACGTTTGATCTCGGGGTCGGTCCAGCCGGCGATGTAGTGCCTGAGGCCGTGTTGCAGCGCGTAGTCGAGGTTGCGCATCCAACTGATGAAATACAGGTTGAGGTCGCGGGCCTGCGGATAGACGAAACCGACGTACTTGTCGACGAGGTTGCCGGCGCAGACATAGCACAGGTTGAAGCCGATCATGCGGCCCGCGTGGCGGTAGACGAAGAGGATGCCGCCGCTGCGGGCGTCCTGCAGGATGGCGTTGAAGTAGTCGGCCGTGAGCAGGTCGAAGTGGATCTCGCTCTGATTGTATACATTGAGGAAAAGCGAATAGTACTCCGCGCGCACGGTGGGGTCGGCGAAGCGCGCATCGCCCGTGGCTACGGTTTCGAACTCCAGTTCGGCGGCGCTGCGCAGTTTGCGGCGGATGTCCTTGCGCCGACCCGAAGAAAGCCGCGCGAGGTATTCGTCGGTCGAGGCGAAGTCGATGGCCACATAGGCCAGCGCCTGACCTTCGAGCAGGACGAAACCGTTCTCGCGGCTAGCGTCGGCCAATGCTTTCGATGCCGCATTGTCGTCCGCGGCCAGCAGCGGCGAATCTTGCGGGATGTCCTTGATGATCAGGAAGGCGTAGTCGTGCGCATGCCGTGCCTTGATCCGCGCCACCAGTGCCCGCCCATCCACCTGCGCCGGCAGCGGCGTGTACTCGGTGACCGTGGTGCCAACGAAACAGGTCAGTGGCTTCAGCCATTCGCCCCACCAGCGATGCAGCGGCAGCGTGGTGATGCGCCGCTTCGCCTCCGGCTCCATCGTCGTGAGCAGGTCGAACCGGGCGACGAACCAGGGCGCGCCGTCTTGGGTGGCGCCGGTGGAAAAATCCTCGGGCGGGTAGGCGAGGAACTGTGTGACGAGACCGGCCGGTTCGAGCAGATTCAAATACGCCGGAGCCGGGTGATCGGTGGAATCCATCGGGGAATGCGGTGCGCCGGAGGTGCCTTGCTGGATGCGCGGCATGAACCCCTGATTTTCGCACAAAGCCGTAGGGACGATTTCGTTCCGCGTATTCGGGCTTTGCCGTTGGTGTGCTCTCGGACCGGTGGCGAACGAAACGCCTTACCGGGTCGGCCCGCCAATGTTCCCGATACCAGGCATTTTTTAAATTTGATGTCGGCACGCACTCACTTTTTGTAAATTTTGAGTTATGCTCAAAGCACTGTGTCTGCATGGCTGTTGTGAGTTGTGACCGGCGAATCCTGAAGTCCGCGTACGCTGGTCCTTCGATCGCTACATCGTCAACCTCGAGCTTCCTGCATTCCAGTAAGTCGTCCGCTCGTGTTGCGCTTGCGGATTTGTCTTTCAAGTTTTGTGGAGTTTTTATGTCGGATCGTGAGGTAGGTACCGTCAAGTGGTTCAACGACAGCAAGGGTTTCGGATTCATCAGCCGTGAAAACGGCCCGGATGTGTTCGTGCATTTCCGCGCGATCACCGGTACCGGTTTCCGTACCCTGCAGGAAGGCCAGAAGGTCAGCTTCAAGGTCGTTCAGGGCCAGAAGGGCCTGCAGGCGGACGAAGTCGCTCCCGCCTGATTTTCTTCAGAGCCAACTAACTTCCGCGCCCCGGCGAACGAGCTTTCGCCGGGGCGTTTTTATTTGCCGATGAAAACGATTACAGGAACGTTCTAGAAGCACGCCTGCGACGGGTGACGCCACTTCCTCGCTGTTTTTCAGAAGCGGCCCGCGCGAAAATCCTCGACCGCCTGGATGATCTGCTGCTGTGTATTCATCACGAACGGGCCGTACTTGGCGACCGGCTCGTTGAGCGGCCGGCCGGCGACGAGGATGGCCCGCGCCACCGCGGGCGCTTCGATGCGCACCTTGTCGCCACTGCGGCTGAGCACGCCGAGATCGCCGCGCAGCAAGCCGCTCGCCGCGCCGTCGCCGACCTTGGCCTGACCTTCGTAGACGTAGACGAAGCCGTTGTGTCCGGCCGGGATGTCGACTTCGGCCGATGCGCCTGCATCGAGGCGCAGATCCAGATACAGCGGATCCGTGGCGACGTTGTCGACCGGCCCACGCACGCCGGCTTGTTCGCCGACGAGCACGCGCGCCATCACGCCCGGCGCGAGTTGCACTTCGGGAATGCGCTCGTGGGCGATGTCCTGATAACGCGGTGCGATCATCTTGTCCTTGGCCGGCAGGTTGACCCAGAGCTGGAAACCCTGCATCAACCCGTCCTCTTGTTCCGGCATTTCCGAGTGGACGATGCCGCGGCCGGCCGTCATCCACTGCACGCTGCCCGGCGTGAGCAAACCCGAGTTGCCTTGGTTGTCGCCGTGGCGCATGCGCCCGGCGAGCATATAGGTCACGGTCTCGAAACCGCGGTGCGGATGTTCAGGGAAGCCGGCGATGTAGTCCGCGCCCGAGTCCGAGCGGAATTCATCGAGCATGAGGAACGGGTCGAGCATGTCCAGCGCCGGCTGGCCGATCACGCGCGTGAGCTTGACGCCAGCGCCGTCGCTGGTCGGCAGGCCGCGCACAATGCGCGTCACCTGGCGATGGATTTCGGGATGAGAAACGGGGTTGACGCTGGCCATGATGCGCTCCGAAAGTTTTCGACGGCGCGAATATATGCCCTCGGCACGGCGAAACCAGCCGGCGCGGCGCGAACGCAGCGTTCCGCACTTGGAACGATGCGAAGGCTACACTGTCGACAGTGTTAACCGCTGGATTCGCAGCACCATGAATAGCTCCATTTCCCACCTGATCGACGGCCGCGTCCACGACCTCGGCGACGGTTTCGTCGTGCGTCGCGTGTTGCCGCACATCGATGCGCGTCACATCGGCCCTTTCGTGTTCTTCGATCATGTGGGGCCGGTGGAAATGAAACCGGGGCAGGGCATGGACGTGCGCCCGCATCCGCATATCGGCCTGGCCACGGTGACGTATCTGTTCGACGGAGCGATTCGCCATCGCGATTCGCTCGGCAGCGTGCAGGACATCCGTCCCGGCGACGTCAACTGGATGACCGCCGGCCGCGGCATCGTCCACTCCGAGCGCACGCCCGATGCCGAACGCGCTTCCGGGCAGAAGCTGCATGGCATCCAGATCTGGGTCGCGCTGCCGAAATCGGCAGAAGAAATCGAGCCCGAATTCCACCATCATCCGGTCGCGAGCCTGCCGGTGATCGAGCGCGACGGCGTGCGCCTGCGCCTCGTCGTCGGCGACGCGCTCGGCCTGCATTCGCCGGTGCGCATCTTCGCGCCGATGTTCTATCTCGCCGCCGGGTTCGGCGCGGGCGGCCGATTCGTTTTGCCTGCTGAATATGCAGAACGCGGCGTTTACGCCGTCGATGCCGACCTCGTTGTCGGCGGCGAACCGATCGCAGCGCAAAGCATGGCGGTGCTCGCTGAGGGGGCGGAGGTCGAGATCGTCGCGCCGAACGGTGGCCATGCGGTGTTCTTCGGCGGCGCGCCGCTGGACGGCGAACGCCATCTCAACTGGAATTTCGTGTCGAGCAGGCGCGAGCGCATCGAGCAGGCCCGGCAGGACTGGGCGGCGCGGCGCTTCGGCCAAGTGCCGGGCGAAACGGAGTTTATTCCGTTGCCCGCTTGAAACCATGCCGGCGTAGCCGGCATTCGATTTATCTTTGTCTTTGTGCGATCAGCGATACTGCTGATGGCATTCGTCGCACACCTTGCCGACCTTCTCGGCGATTGGCGCGAGGGCAGCGCAATCGGCAGGTGCAGTGGCAATACCCGTGTCGAGCGCATCGCGCAGCCGCGAGCTGAATTCGCGGAACGCCGATTCGGGCGTCGAGTCCGGATACACGGCCGGCTCGATCTCGTTGCTCAGCGCACGCAGCTGGGCAAGTGCAAATGCCGTCTTCGTCGCATTGCACTGCTTTGCGCGCAGGTTCTCGCGCAGCGAGCCGTAGTGATGCTGCATCACGTCCATCGTGCCACGTGCGTAGGCGTCGCGAGCGCGCAGCGCATTGCCGACGATGTTCGCGCCGACGGCGCCGATGAAAAGTCCGAGGAGCAAGAGAATGGCGTTTTTCATCCAGTTATTATAACGACCATCCCTGATCACGAAGATCACAAAGCAGCCATCCATGGCCGCACTTTTTAATAGAACATGAAAAACGAGCGTTTCGCAGGCATCGACAGGCTCTACGGCGCGGGCGCGGCAGCGCGGCTCGCGCGGGCGCACGTGTGTGTGGTCGGCATCGGCGGCGTCGGCTCGTGGGCGGTCGAGGCACTGGCGCGCGCGGGCGTCGGCGAGCTGACGCTGATCGACGCGGACGACGTCTGCGTGTCGAACACCAACCGCCAACTGCACGCGCTCGACGGCGAGTACGGCAAGGCGAAGGTCGAAGTGATGGCGCAACGCGCGCGCGCGATCAATCCGGCGATCAAGGTGCATGCGATCGCGGATTTCCTCACCTCGTCCAATTTGTGGCAATTGCTCGGCGGCGGCGAGCGCGAGTCATATCCTGCGCACAGCGCGCATGGTGAGCCGTTCGACGCAGTGCTCGATGCCTGCGACTCGCTCAATATCAAGGTCGAAATGATCGCGTTCTGCAAACGGCGCAAGATTCCGGTCGTCGTCTCCGGCTCGGCCGGAGGACGCATCGATCCGACGCTCGTCACTACGCGCGACCTGTCGAAGACCGAGCACGATGCGATGCTCGCGCTGGTGCGCCAGAGGCTGCGCGACGACTATGGCTGGACGCGCAATCCCAAACGCTACTTCGGCGTGCTGGCGGTGTTCTCGCGCGAGAACGCGAACTATCCGCAGGCCGACGGCAGCGTGTGCAAGACGCGCATGTCGGGCGAGGGCGCGCTCAAGCTCGACTGCTCGGGGGGGCTCGGCGCGGCAACCCACGTGACCGGCACGTTCGCTTTCGTCGCGGTGGCACGCGTGATCGGGAAAATCCTCGGCACGAAATCGCCGTCGCGCGCCTAGGCAGGCAGCTGAAACAGGCGTTCGGCATTGCGTGTCGTCGCGCTGGCGATTTCCTCGCCGGCCACGCCGCGCAGCGCGGCGATGCATTCGCAAACCTCACGCAGCAGCGCGGGCTCGTTGCGCCGGCCCTGATGACCGAGCAACGGCTGGTCGGGCGAATCGGTTTCCAGCAGCAGGAATTCCAGCGGCATCGTCGCGGCGATGCCGCGCAGGCGACGTGCGCGCTCGTAGGTAACCGGGCCGCCGAGGCCGATGCAGAAGCCGAGCTTCCACAGCTGCCGTGCCTGCTCCTCGCTGCCGGAAAAACTGTGCACGACGCCGCGCGCATTGCCGATGCCGCGCAGTGCGGCGATCACCTCGTCGAGCGCGCGGCGCGCGTGCAGGATTACCGGCAGGTCGAAGTCGCGCGCCAGTTCGAGTTGGTTGCGGAAGTAGAATCGTTGCGTTTCGGCATCCAGCCCATCGACGAAGAAGTCGAGCCCGCATTCGCCAACCGCGACCGGGCGCTCGCGCTCGATCCATGCGCGCAGAGCGTCCAGATGTTCCGGTCGGTGGTCGGCCAGATACATGGGATGCAGGCCATAGGCGGGGTAGAGCCCGCTCTCGTCCCGGCACACATCGCGCAGCTGGTCGAAACCCACCAACGCGATCGCCGGTACGACTTGCCGGGACACACCCGCCGCGCGCGCGCGTGCGAGCACTTGCGCGCGATCCGCGTCGAACTCGGAGACGTCGACATGCGAGTGGCTGTCGATCAGCAGCGGGCGGGCGGCGCGCGCCGGGCGGTGAGCGGTCAGGGCCGACACGCCGTTCCCATGTGGTTCTCGAATTTTCTGCTCACCGCTCATCGCTGACCGCACCGTTCAGAGCAGCATCCACTGCGCCATGCCGAGAAACAGGCCCATGCTGACCACATCGGTCGCGGTGGTCAGGAAGATGCTCGAGGCCATTGCCGGATCGGCGCCGGAGCGCTTGAGCAGCATCGGCACGCCGGCGCCGGCGACGCCGCTGGCGACGCTGGACAGGGCCGTTGCGACCAGCGTGATCAGCGCAAGCGGCAGCGCCTGCGCGTTGTGCTGCAAACTTGCGATCACGTACATGCCGATCGCGGCGACGACGCCGACGAGCAGGCCATTGAGAAAGCCGACCCAGGCTTCCTTCGCCAGCAGCTTGCCCGCGCGCCCAGGGCGCAGCTCGTTCAAGGTCATGCCGCGCAAGGTGACAGCGAGCGTCTGGCAGCCTGCGTTGCTGCACTGGCTCGATACCACGGGCAGGAACACGGCGAGGAGGACGATTGCATTGATCGCGTTCTGGAAATAGCCGACCACCGCGGCGGCGACAAACGCGGTGAGCAGATTCACCTGCAGCCAGGGATGACGCAGCTTGATCGCGCGCTGCCAGGGTGTGGTCGTGCGTTCCTCCCTCTCGACGCCGACCATTTCACCGGCTTGCGCGCTGATCTCGAATGCCTGTTCCTCGAACAATACCTGGCCGCGCACCTGGCCAACGAGCCTGCCGTCGGCATCGCAGACCGGGTAGACCGGGTAGTGGCGGGTGACCACCTCGCGCATCGCCTCGACCAACTGCGTATCCGGACCCAGCGAGAACGGATTGCGCACCATGATTTCGCCCAGCGTTTGCGTGCGCGTGGCATACAGCATCTCGCGGAACGTCACCACACCGATCAATCGCGCGGTGCCGTCGACGACGTAGAGATAGGTGACCAGGCGGGTCTTGACCGTATCGCGCAGCGAATCGATCGCTTCCTGAACCGTGGTTGCAGGACTGAGCGGTTGTGCGGTCCATTCCATCAGGCGGCCAACCGTCGATGCGGGGTAGCGCATGCGCGCCAGCCACAGTTCACCTTCGCCGCCGGGCGTGGCGGCGGCGATGGCATCGCGTCGCACCGGGGTGAAGTGTTGCAGGATGTCGACCGCCTGGCCGGGGCGCAGTTCGGCGAGCGCCGCGGCGATGTCGGCATCGGCTGCCGTTTCGAGCTTGCGCGTCGCGCCGATCGCGTCGAGATTGCGGATACGTTCGCTGAGCTGGTTCGATCGCGCGGCTGTCATCGTTTTCCCCTGTCGTCCGTTTGAGCGATAGGATGAATGCTAACCCGGCCTGAGGGAATCCGGCATGCGGATTCGCATCGTGGTTCGCGGATTGGAAATTCCGCGAATGTTCACATGTTCACTCGCAGAATCGCCAGGCAATATGGATAATCGTTGCGCGAATCCCAGTCGGAGAATTTGATCATGTTCAAGCATCGCGGACTCATTGTGTTGGCGCTCGTCGCGCTGTTTGGCCTCCAGGCCTGCGTTGCGCCGCCGCCGCGCGAGCGCGTGGTGTACCGTGACCCGGCCGGCTACAACCAGGGCAACGGCTATTACGACCGGCGCGACAACGGCGTTTGCCGCACCTGCGGCACGATCCGGCGGATCGAGCAGGTGCGCGTGGACCAGCAGACCACCGGCGGCGGCGCCATCCTCGGCGCGATCATCGGCGGCCTGATCGGCAACCAGTTTGGCCGCGGCAGCGGTCGTGCGGCAACGACGGCAGTCGGTGCGGTCGGCGGCGCGGTGGTCGGCAACTCGGTCGAGTCGAACAACGCGCGCGCGGCGTCCGGCTACGCCTGGCGCTTCTACGTGGAGCTCGACGACGGCCACGAGGCCTGGGTCGGCCAGTACGACAACCCGGGCTTCCGCATCGGCGATCGCGTGGTTATCCGTGGCGGGCGCAATGACGGGCGTCTCGAGTTGATGCGCTAGCACGCGGACACATCGCCGCAAATGGCCGGGCAGGCGCGAGCTTGCCCGGTTTTTTTTTCACCCGCCAAGTCGCCGGTGCGGTCGGTTGCGGATGGGTCGGCTATGTATCCCGGTCAGCGTGCAAGCCGGAGAGTCCAGGTACGCTCGCATTCGCCTGCCGGATGGGCGGGGCGATTGGTGTGGGGTGGCGTCGACGCGCCTCGGCGCGGCGGCAGGCGCAGGTCAGTCCACGCGATAGAAACTGTGGTCGCCGATGCGCGCGAGCGGATAGCCGCGTGCCCAGTCGGGCATCGGCGTGTTGGTTGCGTAGAAATGATCGGCCCTGGGCACGACCGAATAGCGCAAATCGGACGGCAGCGACCAGTTCGCCATCGCGATATTCGCTATCGCCCAGGAGCGTTGCAGCGCATCGGCTTCACCGAGCACGTAGCTGCGCGGCGTGATCGAGAATGCGAACTGACCGGGAGCGGTCAGCACCGAGCAAACCGAATTGCCCCATTGGCCGCTGTCGGCGCGGCGCAGCGCGACCTCGGCGACCGCGAGCTGCCCAGCCAGCGGTTCGCTGCGCGCTTCGAGATAGATCGTGCCGGCAAGACAGGCGCGATCGGCCACGGGTTGCGGCAGGATCGAGGCGAGCCAGAGCAGCAGGGAAAGTTTCATGGATGCACTTCACGACAACAAAAAATTCGTTACCGCAATTCCGCGTCGCGAAACCAGTGCGCGCCAAGCGGAATTTCGAGCGGGATGTTGTTCCACCGTGAGCAGGCGGCGAGAAATCGCGCGCTCAAACGGCGGAGTGTGCGGAATCGTTCGATTCCACTGCTCCGGGATGCCTTCTGCGGTGCCGGAGCGCGCGCGTCCGAAGAGTCTGGACAGCGCGGAGATTCAGTTGTGCACTATATTCGATTTGTGCGTTGCACACAACGCGCAAATGTTAAGAATGCAGAAGCCTGAACAAGCGTGTTCAGAATGGATTAAGCAAAAGATAAAATGATAGAAAGACCAATTATATGCAAAGTATCTTTATATATAAAATAAACAAGTATATTTTGCAATTAGTTTAATTTTTTACCGCGACGTCGACGCGCTCGACTTCGAGCAGGGATATTCCGGGCATAACAAGGCCGCCAGCCGAGCTCGCGGCGTGTTCGTCGAGCACGGCCAGTGCGGCGGCTTGCTCGCCATTGATGCGCGCGGAGCAGATGACGAGCCCGCCGTCGCCCAGCGGTGTTCCGGGTTCGGGAAGCTGTGCCGCGGCGAAGCGAATGCGATGCAGGCGGCGCTTGTTGCCGCCCTTGAAATGCAGGCGCGCGACGATTTCCTGACCTGGGTAGCAGCCCTTGTTGGTGCTCGTTGCGGCCAGCGCATCGAGTCCGATCCACGCGGGCAGCAGCTTGTCCTCGAGCGTCGGGGCGAGGCTGACGATCCCGGCAGCGATGTCGGCCAGCGTATTCTTGTTGCGCGCTGCTTGCGACGCATCCGCGGCGATGGCCGCTTCGTCGGCATTGCCGAGGATCAATCGACGCTGCGGCGTGCCCGGCAGAGTGATGGCGCTGCTCCCGTCGTGGTATTCGATCCGCCATGGCTGTTGCGGGCCGGGGCGGCTGCCTGTTCCGAGCCGGATTTCGACGAATGTGTGGTCCGGTTCGATCGCGCGCAGGGTCGCTTTCGCGCGCAGCACGTAGCGAGCGAGTGCGTCGCGCATGCCGGCGGCCGAGGTGCCGCGCAGGATCAATCGCAGATGCTCGTCATCGTCGCGCAGCAAGTGGAAGAATGCGCGCACGCGTCCCTGCGCCGACAGCCAGGCCGACCATTGCCAATGGCCGTTCTCGAGTTCGGCGAGATTGCTGGAGAACTGCGCCTGCGCAAACGCGATCGCGTCGGCGCCTGCGAGTTCGACGATCTGCGCGGCGGGCAGGGCGATGCGGGAAAGGCTGGTCATGAAGGAAGTCCCAAGGCGCTGGCCCGATTCCGCCGGGATCCCTGTGATCGGGCAAGTCGCTGCGCGCGGCGTTTCAGGAATCGGACCCAGGCGCTATAATTGCGCGATACGGGAAATGTGGAGATTTCCCGCCGGTTGTCAAGCGAACAGGGGCAAGCATCGCGTCATGTCGAATCAGCCAGCCGCCACCATACCCGCCGGGCAGGCAGCGTCGGAGCGCGACGGGGCGCTATCATCCGCCGTGTCGGTGCCGACGGAGAAGCCGCGGCCGAAGGAGATCGGCGGCCGCGGCGGCCTCGAGCCCACGCGCTACGGCGACTGGGAAAAGGACGGACGCTGCGTCGATTTCTGAGTGCGTGCCGCTTCCGATTCAACCCCGCAGTAGCCACATGCAAGGTTTCCGTATGCCGCAGAACACACGTCCGCTCTCACCGCATCTGCAAGTTTATCGTTGGCCGCTGTCGATGGCGTTGTCGATCCTGCATCGCGCGACCGGCATCGCGCTGGCTGTCGGTCTGCTGCTCGTGGTCTGGTTGCTGTTGAGTCTGGCGCACGGGCCGGAATCCTATGCGTCCGCACGCACATTCTGCGCCTCATGGTTCGGGCTGATTCTGCTGTTCGGCTGGAGCTGGGCGCTGTTCTTTCATCTGTGCAACGGCGTCCGCCATTTGTTCTGGGACGTCGGCTACGGCTTTGGCCTTGCACAGGCGCATCGCAGCGGGATCGTCGTCGTCGTGGCCAGCCTCGTGCTGACCGGCCTCGTCTGGGCCTGCGTACTGGCGCAGGGAGGCGTGGCATGAGCACGCCCGGCATGGATCGTTCCAACCTGCGCACACCGCTGAAGGAAGTGCGCGGCCTCGGCAGCGCGAAGAGCGGCACGCGGCATTTCATCATCCAGCGTGTGACCGGGCTTGCCCTGGTGCTGCTCGTGATCTGGGTCGTCGGTTTCGTGCTCTCGCTCATCCACGCCGGCGACTACGCGCATGCGCGCGAGATGCTGCGCCATCCGTTTGCCGCCGTCTGGCTGATCGCGTTCATCATCACCGCGTTCTGGCATGCGCAGCTCGGCTTGCAGGTGGTGATCGAGGACTACGTGCATGCGCGCCTGGTCGAAATGCTGGCCCAGATCGCGGTGAAATTCGTCTGTGCCGGCGCGGCACTGGCCGGTGTCGTCGCCGTCGTGCGCATCTACATCGGCCAGTGACGAAGCCAACGGAAACCATCGAATCATGTCTGCCTACAAGATCACCGAACACAAATACGATGTCGTCGTCGTCGGCGCGGGTGGTGCAGGTCTGCGCGCCACCTTCGGCCTCGCCGCCAAGGGGCTCAAGACCGTCTGCCTGACCAAGGTGTTTCCGACCCGCTCGCACACGGTTGCGGCGCAGGGCGGCATTTCCGCTGCACTGGGCAACATGGGCGAGGACGACTGGCGCTACCATTTCTACGACACGATCAAGGGTTCGGACTGGCTTGGCGACCAGGACGCGATCCAGTACATGTGCCAGAATGCGCCCGCCGCGGTAATCGAACTTGAGCACTACGGCGTGCCGTTCTCGCGCACCGAGGCGGGCAAAATCTATCAGCGCCCGTTCGGCGGCATGACGACGAAGTACGGCGAAGGCCCGCCCGCGCAGCGCACCTGCGCCGCGGCCGATCGCACCGGCCATGCGATGTTGCACACGTTGTATCAGCAGTCGCTCGCGCATGATGCGCAGTTCAAGATCGAATACTTCGCACTCGACCTGATTTTCGACGCCGCCGGTGCTTGCCGCGGCGTGCTCGCACTCGACATGGCTGAGGGGACGTTGCATCTGTTCCGCGCGCACGGCGTCGTGCTTGCCACCGGTGGCTACGGACGCGCGTACTTCACTGCAACCTCGGCGCACACCTGCACCGGCGACGGTGGCGGTCTCGTCGCGCGCGCGGGCCTCGCATTGCAGGACATGGAATTCGTCCAGTTCCACCCGACCGGCATCTACGGCGCCGGTTGCCTGATCACCGAGGGCGTGCGCGGCGAAGGCGGCATCCTGCGCAATTCAAACGGCGAGCGATTCATGGAGCGCTATGCGCCGCATTACAAGGATCTGGCTTCGCGCGACGTGGTCAGCCGGTCGATGACGATCGAGATTCGCGAAGGCCGCGGCGTCGGCGAGCACAAGGACCACATCCTGCTCGACCTGACCCACCTCGGCCCCGAAGTGATTCACGAAAAACTGCCCGGCATCGCCGAGAGCGCGCGCATTTTCGCCGGCGTCGACGTGACCCGCCAGCCGATTCCGGTGTCGCCGACCGTGCACTACAACATGGGCGGTATTCCGACCAATATTCATGGCGAAGTCGTGCAGAAGGTTGGCAACGATCCGGACAAGGTCGTCGAAGGCCTGTATGCGATTGGCGAGGCGGCCTGCGTCTCGGTGCACGGTGCGAACCGTCTCGGCTCCAATTCGCTGCTCGATCTGGTTGTGTTCGGTCGCGCGGTTGCCAATCGCGCCGCCGAGACGATCCAGTCCGGCGCCTCGCACAAGGCCCTGCCAGACGACGCCTGCGCTGCGGCGCTGGCCAATCTCGACAAGTTGCGCAACGCGAAAGGATCGCGCTCGACTGCCGAGATCCGCCTCGACATGCAGCGCACGATGCAGAGCGACGCGGCGGTGTTCCGCACCTCGAAGACGCTCAAGGAAGGATGCGTGAAGATGGACAAGGTATTCGCCTCGTTCGAGGACGTGCGCGTCGCCGACCGCTCGCTGGTGTGGAACTCCGACCTGATCGAGACCTACGAACTGCAGAACCTGCTGTACAACGCGGTGGCGACGATCAATTCGGCCGAGCAGCGGCACGAATCGCGCGGCGCGCATGCGCATGAGGACTTCCCTGAGCGCGACGATGCCAACTGGATGAAACACACGCTGGTCAAGGTCGACCACAAGGGCGCGTGCAGCTTCGATTTCCGGCCGGTGCGCATGAACACGCTGACCGACGAGGTGACGTCGGTGCCACCGAAGGCGCGGGTTTATTGAGCATCGTCACTGCGGCATGTGCCGCGACGACAAAACACACAGAGGCAGGCAAACGTGGCCGAATTCAGTCTTCCGAAAAATTCCAAGGTCCAGAAAGGCAAGAAGTACCCGGCCAAGGCGGGCGCGAAGAACCTGCGCACGTTCCGCATCTACCGCTGGAACGAGGAAGACGGCCAGAATCCGCATATCGACGAGTACGAAGTCGACATGGATTCGTGCGGGCCGATGGTTCTCGACGCGCTGATCAAGATCAAGAACGAAGTCGACTCGACCCTGACCTTCCGTCGCTCCTGCCGCGAAGGCATCTGCGGCTCGTGCGCGATGAACATCGACGGCAACAACACGCTCGCCTGCACCAAGGCGATCGACGATTGCAAAGGAGACGTTGCGATCTACCCGCTGCCGCATATGCCGGTGGTGAAGGACCTTGTGCCCGACCTGACCAATTTCTACGCGCAATACGCATCGATCAAGCCATGGCTGCGCACGCAAACGCCGCCGCCGCCCGACGCGGAGCGCCTGCAGTCGAAGGAAGATCGCGCCAGGCTCGATGGCCTCTACGAGTGCATCCTCTGTGCGTCGTGCTCGACGGCGTGCCCCAGCTATTGGTGGAACGGCGACAAGTACCTCGGCCCGGCGGCGCTGCTGCAGGCCTATCGCTTCATCGCCGATTCGCGCGATGAGGACACCGGGGCGCGCCTCGACGAGCTCGAGGACCCGTTCAAACTCTATCGCTGCCACACGATCATGAATTGCACGAACACCTGCCCGAAGGGTTTGAACCCGGCCAAAGCGATCGGCGAGATCAAGAAGTTGATGGTCGAGCGCAAGGGCGTATAGCTACCTGTCATTCCTGCCGGAAGCCCGCGGGAACGACGTGAAGGGCAACTACTTGGGGGCGAGCCGCGTGGACGCAAAGCTGATCTTCTGGCCCGCCGTGGCGATGGTCGCGCTGACCTTCAGCGTGCAGATGCGCATGTACGCCACGCGCATCGGCGAGATGAAGCGCGAGCGCATTCACCCGCAGTCGATCGCCAGTTCGGCGCAGGCTGCGGCACGGTTGAAGGATACGCGTGCCGCCGACAATTTCCGCAACCTGTTCGAAATGCCGGTACTGTTCTATCCGGCGCTGATCGTTGCGTTCCTAACGGCGCAGGTCGGTGTCTTCACGCTGTCGCTGGCGTGGGCGTTCGTCGCGCTGCGCATCGCGCACAGTGCCATCCAGTGCAGCTACAACAAGGTCATGCACCGGTTCCATGCCTATGTGTCGAGCAGCGTCGTGCTCTGGATACTCTGGGGCGTGCTCGTTTGCGGTCTGCCCAGGTGAGCGACGAGGGCCGCCTGCGCTGGCGCTGCCGGCGCGGTATGCGCGAACTCGATCAGTTGCTCGGCGGTTGGCTGGATGCGCGCTACGCTCAGGCGGACGAATCGGCGAGGGCGGCGTTCGCCGATCTGCTCGAACAACCGGACCCCGAACTGTGGCGTTGGCTGCAAGGAGATGGTGCGTCGTCCGACGCACGTTTCCGCCGCATCATCGATGAAATCCGTACCCGCGATCGCGTTTGACTACCGGCCTTCGCGTTGGCTGCTGCTCGCCCTCGCCCTGATCGCCACGTTCGCGCTGGCCGCGATCGCGCTGTGCGGGTTGAATCCCTGGATCAAGCTGGCGCTGGCCGCATCGACGCTGGCTTACGCACTGCACTCGTCGTGGCGATTCCGGCATCCGCCATTCGCGCATGTCATGTGGCACTCCGCCGGTCATTGGCGGTTGCGCGATGCGGCCGGGAGCGAGCAGATCGGCGAACTTGACCATGCGGTCGTGCTCGGCGCGCTGATCGTGCTCACGCTGCGCGTTGATCCGAAACGAGTCTGCTCGTTCGTGCTGCTGCCGGACAATGTCGACGAGGAAATCCGGCGCCGCTTGCGCGTACGTTTGGCGCGTGCCGATTCTATCGACGCGGGTTGAAAACACCCGCTGCGTGATCGTTCGCGGGTACGCATTTGCGCGATGCAAATACTCTGGGCAAAAGAAAACCGGCCTCTTGCGAGGCCGGTTGTCCCTGTGTGCATCCCTGCGTTGGAGTTGAAGTGAAGATGCGGCGATATACGAAAAATGCAAGACTCAGAAGCGGTATTCAGCACTCAGCGAGAGCAGACTCGGGTCGAGGTTCAGGTGCTTCGCGTCGGTCTTGTAGTAGTCGTAGTTCAGGCCGAGCGAGAGGTTGTTGCTGAAGTCATAGCCGAAACCAGCACCTGCGTACCATTTGGCGCTGCTGTCGCTGACGTAGTTCGGCACGGTTTCGTTGGTCCAGCCCTTGGTGTCCGCGCGGAACAAGCCGGTGCGAGCGGAGACGTACCACTGCGGGGTGAGGTTGAAATGGCCGTTGACACCTGCCGTCCAGCCCTTTGCCGAAGCGCGGCCGAAACCGCTGTAGGCCCCCTTGGTGTCGAACTTGCCGAGGTCTGCG
Source organism: Rudaea sp. (assembly GCF_057139185.1). Taxonomy (NCBI): domain Bacteria; kingdom Pseudomonadati; phylum Pseudomonadota; class Gammaproteobacteria; order Lysobacterales; family Rhodanobacteraceae; genus Rudaea; species Rudaea sp. The sequence continues at coordinate 90,751 of NZ_DBNHDN010000030.1, forward strand.
TAGCCGCCTTCGACGCCCAGCGCGACGTTCGGATTCAGTAGCCAGCGATAACCGGCATTGATGCCGTAACCGGTGTCGTTGTCATCGTACAAACCTTTGTCGAGCGTCGAGCGGCCGATGTTGCCGTTGACGAAGGCGCCGCCGGCGCCGTCTGCGGCGTGGGTGACGGCAGGCAGCGTGGCCAGTGAAGCGGTGGCGAGGGCGATGGCGAACAGCGTATTTTTCATGGATATCTCCGAATTGCTCTTGTTGTTGCCTGGCGAATCGGCGAAGCGCGTGTCAGGGCCGCTTCGCGTTCCGGCGATCGCGTCGATCGCATCAGGTTCGGATTCGAGATGGGGCGATGAAGTTTAATTTCAATACCGATAAGTTTATTAATTATTCAAGTAGCTGAAAGCGCGTACAGGAACCTGTCTGCGCGAACGCGGGCGAACTGACGCGCGTGCGGGCGGCGACGTACAATTGCTGTTATTGCTGGCGCTGCGCGCAGCAATAACTGTCGCCGTTGAAGCGACCCAAAAGCCGGTCGCTTAACGCCGACGGGTCGAACCTCCTGCGAGTTTGCGGCCTTTTTTGTAAACGGATTTCCAACTGCATGTTCTATCCGCTGCAATTGTTCATAGGCCTTCGCTATACGCGCGCCAAGCGCCGCAATCACTTCATTTCGTTCATTTCGCTGGTGTCGATGCTCGGCATCGCGGTCGGCGTTGCGGCGCTGATCGCGGTGATGAGCGTGATGAACGGTTTCCAGGGCGATATGCAGGAGCGCATTCTCGGCATGGTCGCGCATGCGTCGATCGAAAGCGTCGACGGCGGCATTGTCGACTGGCGCGATACCGTGCAGAAAGTCGAGGCGAATCCGCATGTCGTCGGTGCGGCGCCGTATCTCGATGCGCAGGCGTTGCTGCGCGGCCGGCGCACCAGTGCTGCTGTCGTGCATGGACTCGTACCCGAGCAAGAGCCGAGGGTGTCGAACATCGGCGACAAGCTGCTCAAAGGTTCGCTTGCGGACCTGAAGCCCGGCAGTTTCAACGTGATTCTCGGCAACGAGCTGGCCATGCAGCTTGGCGTGCGCGTCGGCGACAAGGTCACGGTGATGGTGCCGGAGTTCAGCGTCACTCCGGTCGGCGCGGTACCGCGCTCGAAGAACTGCGAAGTGGTCGGGGTATTCTCCGTCGGTTTCGCCGAGTACGACACCGGCGTCGCGCTGATGAACATGGACGATGCGATCACGCTGCTGCGCGCCGATGGGCCGGGCGGTATCCGCCTCAAGCTCGACGACATGTTCGATGCGTACAAGATCGCCGTCGGCCTGCGCGATCATCTCGGCCAGTATTTCAGGATCACCACCTGGGAGCAGAGCCACCAGAATTTCTTCAGCGCAGTGAAGATGGAGAAGACGGTGATGTTCATCATCCTCTCGCTGATCGTCGGCGTGGCTGCGTTCAATCTCGTCTCCACACTGATCATGCTCGTCACCGACAAGCAGGCCGACATCGCCATTCTGCGCACGCTCGGCATCTCGCCGAACAAGGTCATGGGCATCTTCACCGTGCAGGGCGTGATCGTCGGCAGCTTCGGCATCCTGCTCGGCCTCGTCGGCGGCGTGCTGCTCGCCTGGTACATCCCGGACGTGGCGAAGTGGATCGAGCACACGTTCCACTTCGAGATCCTGCCGGCCGACATCTACTACATCAACGAAGTTCCATCCGATCTGCATTGGAGCGACGTCGGCTGGGTTGCCGCGATTGCGTGGGTGTTCTGTCTGCTCGCCACGCTTTATCCGGCATGGCGCGCGGCGCGCACCCAGCCGGCGGCGGCGTTGCGCTATGAGTAATGCAATGAACAGCGATGTCGTCCTGCGCGCAAGCAACGTCGCCAAGACCTACGCCGAAGGCAAGTTGCGCACGCCGGTGCTGGGCAAAGTGAGTTTCGCGCTCGAGCGCGCCTCGACGCTCGCGATCGTCGGCGCCTCGGGCGCGGGCAAGAGCACGCTGCTGCACATCCTCGGCGGTCTGGACACCTTGAGTTCCGGCGAGGTCGAGGTCGAAGGCCGCGCGATGTCGAAGCTGTCCGATCGCGAGCGCGGCGAGGTGCGCAACCGGTCGCTCGGCTTCATCTACCAGTTCCACCACCTGCTGCCCGAATTCACTGCGCTCGAAAACGTGGCCATGCCGCTGCTGATCCGCGGCACCAAGGTGGCCGAAGCGAAGCAGCGTGCGAGCGAGTTGCTCGACCGTGTCGGCCTTGCCCATCGTACGGCGCACAAGCCCGGCGAGCTGTCCGGCGGCGAGCGCCAGCGCTGCGCGGTCGCGCGCGCGCTGGTCACGCGTCCGGCTTGCGTGCTCGGCGACGAGCCGACCGGAAATCTCGACGAAAAGAATGCCGCGCAGGTCTACGCGTTGATGCTCGAACTCAATCGCGAGATCGGCACGAGTTTCGTTCTCGTCACCCACGACCGCGCACTGGCGCGGCGCATGGATCGCGTGCTCGAGCTGCGCGACGGTGGGCTGGGCGAGGCCACGCCCGCGTAGGCGGACGCGAACGCAAAGCGGTATCCTTCCCGCAGGAGCCGGGGAGGGAAACATGAAGTTTCCATTGCCGCAGTTGTTCAGCGTCGCCACCGCGGCTGCGCTGCTGACGGGTGCCGTCGCGGTGCAGGCGCTGACCGCGCTGCCTGCGCCACGGGTCGCATGCGCCCTGGGCATTGTGGCCTTGCTCGTGATCGTGCTGTGCAGCCGCTGGCGCTGGCTCGGCTTCGTCCTGCTCGGCGCGGCGTGGACGATCGGGCGCGCCGATCTTGCCTTGTCGGCGCGTCTGCCGTCGGCCTTCGAAGGCGAGGACATCGTGGTCAGCGGGTCGGTTCGCGGCCTGCCGCACGCGCAGGACGACTCGACGCGATTCGATTTTGCCATCCATGCGGGCGAGCGCGACGGCATCCCCGTGCCGGTTTCGGGTACGCTGCGCCTGCACTGGTACGCGAGCGAAAAAGCCGTCGTCCCCGCCATCGAACCTTGCTCGCAATGGCGGCTGCGTGTGCGGCTCAAGCGTCCGCGCGGACTGATCGATCCGGGCGGCTTCGACTTCGAACGCTACGCGCTGAGCGAGGGCATCACCGCGACAGGCTACGTGCGCGAGGATGCGGACAATGCCGCGACCGGCACGCGCCGGTTATGCGTCGAAGCCCTGCGCCAGCGCATCTCGCAAGGCATTGCCGATACCCTGGGCCCGGGGCCGCGAAGCGACGTGCTGCGAGCACTCGCGTTCGGCGATCAGCAGGCTATGGACGAGCAGGAGTGGAATGTCGCGCGCACGACCGGCATCCCGCACCTGATCGCCATTTCCGGCCTGCACATCGCGTTGTTCGCGAGTTTCGGCGTACTGCTCGTGCGGATGTCGTGGAAACTCGCGCCGCGTCTGACCTTGCGCTGGCCGGCGCCGTTGATCGAAGCGCTGGCCAGCATCGTGTTCGCGCTGGCTTATGCGGCCATTTCCGGGCTGGGCCTGCCGACGCGGCGCGCCTTGGTCATGATCGGCGTGCTGCTTGCCGCCAATCTGGTACGGCGCGCGCGTGCGCCGGTGCAGGGACTGGCGTTTGCCGTGATCGTGTTGCTCGCGCTCGACCCCTTGTGTGTGCTCAGTGCGGGTTTCTGGTTATCGTTCGTCGGTGTGACCTGGTTGATGTTCTGTCTGGGCGGGCGAGCAGACCGCCGTTCCTGGTGGCATGAGATGATTCGCGCACAGGGCGTCGCCAGTCTCGGTCTGCTGCCGCTGACGATCTGGTTCTTCGGCCAGAGTTCGCTGATCGGGCCGCTCGCCAATCTGATCGCCGTGCCCGTGGTCTGCTTTCTCATCCTGCCGCTCGGCGTTGCCGGCGCGCTATTGCAACTTGTGGTGCCGATGTTCGGCACGCCGCTGCTGGAACTGGCTGGATGGGCGATGCAGGTGCTGTGGGCGCTGCTCGAACGCATCGCGGCCTGGCCCGGTGCGCTCTGGTATTTTCCCGAACCCGCGGTGTGGGCATTTGCATTGGCGATGCTCGGTGCCGCCTGGCTGCTGCTGCCGCGCGGCATGCCGGCGCGCGCGCTTGGCGTTGCCCTGTTGTTGCCGCTGCTGGTTCCGGCGCGCCACGTGCTGATCGACGGCGAATTCGAAGCATTGCTGCTCGACGTGGGCCAGGGCCTGTCGGTGGTCGTGCGTACGCGCGAGCACGCGCTCGTGTACGACGCAGGCGCGAGGTTCCCCTCCGGCTTCGATCTCGGCGATGCGGCTGTCGTGCCGGCGCTGCACGCGAGCGCAGTCGCGCGGGTAGACCGGCTGATCATCAGCCACGGTGACAATGATCATGCCGGCGGTGCGGCCGCGGTGCTGGCGGCATTTCCGCAAGCCAGCGTGAGCAGCGGTGAACCGGAGCGCCTGAGCGTGCCGGCAATACAGTGTCTCGCCGGCGAGGCGTGGAACTGGAATGGCGTCGCGTTCCGCATCGTCCACCCGCACGCACCGTTGGCGGCGAGGAACAATGACCGCTGCTGCGTACTTGAAGTGCGCAGCGGCGACAGCGCACTGCTGCTGACCGGCGATATCACCGCGGCGGTGGAGGGGGAGGTGGCTTCCGTGCTGGCACCGGTCGCCGCGCACACGCTGCTGCAGGTGCCGCATCATGGCAGCAAGACTTCCTCGAGTGCTGCGTTCATCGCCGCACTGCGACCGGAGCTGGCTCTGGTCTCCTCGGGCTATCGCAACCATTTCCATCACCCCAATCCCGGCGTCGTCGCGCGTTATCGAGCGGCCGGCGTCGCCCTGCTGGACACGCCGCACAGCGGCTTCGCCGATATCCGCTTCGCCACCGACGGCCCGCCTCGGTTGATCGAGCAGGGCCGCATTGACCGCCATCCGTACTGGCGCGAGTGAACGCCGGTGACGAGGATGAGGCCTCGAATCGGAATCGTCGAGTCGATCACCGAACGCGCAAAGCCGCGCCGATTCGCTGGTATGATTCGCCGCGAAAGACGGAACCCTGACGAGGAATTGGCGTGCTGGAAATTCTGATGGCCGGCGGCTGGGCGATGCTGCCCATCCTGATCTGTTCGGCGATCGCGATCGCGATCATCCTCGAGCGCTTCTGGACCCTGCGGCGCGGTGCGGTGATTCCGCCCGGCCTGACCACGCAAGTGCGCGAATGGGCGCGCAACCGCCAGCTTGATCCGCAGCACGTGGAGACGCTGCGCGAGAATTCGCCACTCGGCGAGATTCTTGCCGCCGCGCTCAGCGTGCGCCTGCGCTCGCGCGAGATCATGAAGGAGCGCGTCGAGGACACCGGCCGCCACGTCGTGCACCGGCTCGAACGCTTCCTCAACACGCTCGGCACGATCGCGCTGATTTCCCCGTTGCTTGGCCTGCTCGGCACCGTGTTCGGCCTGATCCGCATGTTCTTCGCGGTGATGGTGTCCGGCGTCGGTGATCCGCTGAAGATGGCCGGCGGTATCGGCGAGGCGCTGGTGTGCACGGCCGCGGGCCTGTGCGTGGCGATTCCGGCGTATTTCTTCCACCGCTATTTCCGCGGCCTGGTCGTCGACTACGTGGTCGACATGGAGAAGGACGTGATCGTGCTGATGGACGAACTCGCCGCGCATTCCGAAGCTGCCATAACAGCACGCAAGGCGCCGCGCCCGCCGACGGCAGTGGCTGCCGCCGGTGCCCGGGAAACCGTTTGACATGCGGCTCGGCTCCACTCGCAATGACGACTTCGAGATCAACGTGATCTCGCTGATCGACGTGATGCTGACCTTGCTGATGTTCTTCGTCATGACGACGACCTTCGTCCAGCATTCGGCGATGAAGGTGACCCTGCCCGAGGCGTCGGAGACGACGACCGAGGCGCAGCGCGAGGCGTTGATCGTCATGATCGATGCGAACAGCCACTACTTCGTCGACAACAACGAAGTGCTCAATCCCGCGCTCGACACGCTGAAGGAAGCCATCGCGCGCATCGCCGGCGGCAACCGCGACCGCCAGGTCGTGCTGCGCGCCGACGCCGCGACCCCGCACCAGGCCGTGGTCACCGCGATGGACGCGCTCGGCCAGCTCGGGTTCACCCACCTGTCGATCGCGACGACTCGGGCCAAGGACGCCGCGGACAAGCCAGCGGGCCGATGAGCGACGCCGCGAAACCGCGCCCGATCGACACCTATCGACGCCTGCTCGGCTATCTGCGGCCGTCGTGGCGCGTGGTCACGTTCGCGCTGTTCGGCATGACACTCGACGCGGCCTGCTCGTCGCTGTTCGTGAAGTACATCAAGGACATCGTCGATGAGGTATTCACCGCCCACGACCGTTTCTGGGTGTTCTGGATGCCGTTCTTCATCGTCGTGCTGTTCGCGGTGCGCGGGATTGGAACCTTTCTCACCGACTACGGCATGGCGCGGGTCGCTCGAGGCATCGTGCATCGCCTGCGCAACGAAGTGTTCGCGCGCTACCTGCAGTTGCCGGCGGCGCATTTCGCCGGCGAGACCTCGGGACAGATGGTGTCGCGCCTCACCTTCACCGTCGAGCAAGTTGCCGGCGCCTGCACCGATTCGCTGAAGACGATGGTGCTGCATTCGCTGACTATCATCGGCTACACGACCGTCATGCTGATGATGAGCGTGCGCCTTACCGCCGCGCTGTTCGTGCTTGCGCCGCTGATCGCGCTGATCGTGTCCGCGGTCGGCAAGCGCTACCGCCGCATCGGCCCGCGCATCCAGCATTCGATGGGCGAGGTCACCGGCACGATTGACGAAGTCGTCAATGCGCAGCGCGAGGTGAAGATCTACGGTGGCCAGGCCTACGAGCGCGCGCGCTTCGATCGGGTGGCGAACGACAACCGCCGCCTCAACCTGAAGGTCGCGGCGACCAACGCATTGTCCACGTCGATCGTGCAGATCGTCGCCGCGTTCGCGATCGCGATGGTGATCTTCGTCGCCACGCGCCCCGGCATCATCGCCCACATCACCGCGGGCGAGTTCATGGCCGTCATCACCGGCATGAGCGTGATGCTGACTTCGATCAAGCAACTGACCACGGTGCAGTCGAACATGCAGCGCGGCATTGTCGCGGCCGAGGACCTGTTCGCGATTCTCGACGCGCCGGGCGAGCGCGACGCGGGCACGCGGTCGATGAAACGCTGCCGCGGCGAGATCGATCTGCACGATGTGTCGTTCCGCTACGCGGGCCAATCGGTCGACGCGCTCGACGGTGTCGACCTGCACTGCGCTCCGGGCACGGTCACCGCGCTGGTCGGACGTTCGGGCAGCGGCAAGTCCAGCCTGGTCAGCCTGGTGCCGCGCTTCCACGAGCCCAGTTCGGGCCGGATCCATCTCGACGGTCTGCCGCTTGCCGATTACCACCTGGCCGACCTGCGCAGGCAGATCGCCTGGGTAGGCCAGCACGTCGTGCTGTTCGACGACACGATTGCCAACAACATCGCCTACGGTGCGCTCGCCGGCGCCTCGCGAGAAGCGATCGAAACGGCGGCACGCGCGGCGAACGCGATGGAATTCATCGAGCGTCTGCCGCTCGGCCTCGACGCGCCGGTGGGCGAGGGTGGCGCGCAATTGTCCGGCGGGCAGCGCCAGCGCATCGCGATCGCGCGCGCCATTCTCAAGGACGCGCCGATCCTGATCCTCGACGAGGCGACCAGCGCGCTCGACTCCGAGTCCGAACGCCTGATCCAGGACGCGCTCAAGCATCTGATGACCAAGCGCACCGTGCTCGTCATCGCGCATCGGCTTTCGACCATCGAGCATGCCGACCAGATCGCCGTGCTCGACGAAGGCCGCATCGTCGAACGCGGCACGCATGCGCAGCTGATCGCGGCCGGCGGCAAGTACGCGGCGCTGCATCGCTTGCAGTTCCACGAGTCGAAACGGAGTCCGGATGCGGTTTCGGGATGATTCGCGGTGCACTTGCCCGGGCTCGTCATTCCCGCCGCAGACGCGCGGGAATGACGAGCAAAGCGGGTTGCGGTCGTGAATCTCGTGCAGCGGCTGGCTGAAATCTGGTATGGCGCCCGGCCGTCGCCGTTCTGGCTGCGCGCGCTCGTTCCTCTCTACCGCATGCTTCGAGCCCTGCATCGCGCGCCGTACAGATCCGGTTGGAAAAAACCACAGCGCCTGCCCGTACCGGTGATCGTCATCGGCAACATCACCGTCGGCGGCACGGGCAAGACGCCGCTCGTGACCGCGCTGGTCGAGGCATTGCGCGATCGCGGACACCGGCCAGGCGTGATCAGCCGCGGCTACGGCGGAACCGCGGGTTCCGTGGAACTGCTCGACGCGGATAGCGATGCCGCGCGTGTCGGCGACGAGCCGGTGTTGATCCATGCCGCGACGGGCGCCCCGGTCGCGGTCGGCCGCGATCGCGCCGCGGCCGGGCGCCTGCTGCTCGCCAGCCACGACTGCGACGCGCTCGTCGCCGACGATGGCCTGCAACATCTGGCGCTGTTTCGCGACGTGGATATCTGTGTCATCGACGGCGAGCGCCGCTTCGGCAACGGCCTGCTGCTGCCGGCCGGGCCGCTGCGCGAACCGCTGTCGCGCCTGGATTCTGTCGACTTCCGTGTCTGCAACGGCGGCGAGACACGAGCCGGCGAGGTGCCGATGCGGCTCGCAGGCGAGGTGGCCGTTTCGCTGTGCGATACGGGCGAGCAGAAACCCTTGCGCGATTTCGCCGGGCGGCGCGTCCATGCCGTCGCCGGCATCGGCAACCCGGCGCGTTTCTTCGCGATGCTGCGCGGCGCGGGTATCGACATCGTCGAACACGCCTTCGCCGACCATCACGCCTACACTGCCGGCGATCTCCGATTCGGCGACGATGCGCCTGTGCTGATGACCACGAAAGACGCAGTCAAATGTCGTGCGTTCGCGCATGCGGACTGCTGGCAGGTACCGGTACAGGCGATCTTGCCGCAAGCGTTTTTCGATGCGATCCGCGCGCGCATTGCCGGTTTCAGGAAAACCTGATCGATTTCCCGTTGACAAGCTCGCGCGACGCGACTACCTTGCGCGCAACTTTTTTGCCGAGGACGTCCGTCCGTGGACCCTTGCAGTAGATTTTCCGCTGCAGCCAACCCGACTTTTCCACGCGGATAGTTCCCCTCGCGGTGCGCTATCCCGTTGCGGATAGCTTGCCGACGCCCACGCCCCTCGCGGGCATTCCCGTCGCCGACCTGTCACGAAGTCTGGGCATGCTGCCTGATTTTGTGCGTTTTACATGACGGGAAGCCTCTCATGCTGAAATTCTCGATCGCGGCAATGCTGATTGGCGGCAACGGCCGCAACGGCGCGCGCAACGAAGTGGCGGCGCGCATCGCCGCGGAACTGGTGGCGCTCGCGCGCCTGAGTCCCGACGACGCCCTGAACCAGCTCAATCCGGGCGGGCAGGCGCTCAATCCCGAGCGGGTCGCCGAACGCCTCGAGCACTATGGGCCGAACGTCGTCGCGCAGGAAAAGAAGAAACCTTTCCTGCTCGAGATCGGCGAACGCTTTGCCACCAATCCGATCAACATCCTACTGACCGCGCTCGCGTTGATCACCTGGTTCACCGGCGATGAGGCGAGCGACAAGATCGGTGCGGTAATCATGTTCGCGATGGTCGTCATGGCCGTATTCGTCGCCTATTTCCAGGAGGCTCGCTCGAGCAATGCGGTCGAGCAGCTGCGCAAGATGGTCAGCAATACGGCGACGGTGAAGCGCGAGATCGAGGAAGCGCCGAACGACGGCGTGGTTGCCGATTGCGACGACAACATCGAGATGGTGCGTCTCATCAGGAAGATCGAAGTGCCGATCGATGGCCTCGTGCCTGGCGACATCGTGTTCCTCTCCGCCGGCGACATGGTGCCGGCGGATCTGCGTCTGATCAGCGCAAAAGACCTTTTCATCAACCAGTCCGCGCTGACCGGCGAGTCGATGCCGGTGGAAAAGTTCGCCGCGAGTGACGCCAGGGCGCCGAACGCGCTCGAAGCGAAGTCGCTGTGCTTCATGGGCTCGAACGTTGTCTCGGGCAGCGCCACCGCGGTCGTCGCCGCGACCGGAGCGAACACTTATTTCGGCGCGCTCGCAGGCTCGCTGGTCGGCCAGCGCGTGCAGACGAGCTTCGACAAGGGCGTGTCGCGCTTCGCCTGGCTGATGATCCGCTTCATGGCGGTGATGGTGCCGATCGTTTTCCTGATCAACGGCGTCACCAAGGGCAACTGGTTCGAGGCCTTCATGTTCGCGGTTGCGGTGGCCGTCGGTCTCACGCCGGAGATGCTGCCGATGATCGTCGCGATCAACCTGGCCAAGGGCGCATTGAAGATGGCGAAGAAGGACGTCATCGTCAAACGCCTCAACGCGATCCAGAATTTCGGCGCGATCGACGTGCTGTGCACCGACAAGACCGGCACGCTCACCCAGGATCGCGTCATCCTCGAACGCCATGTCGACATCTACGGCGACGAGAACGCGCGCGTGCTCGAATACGCCTGGCTCAACAGCTACCACCAGACCGGCCTGCGCAATCTGCTCGACGAAGCGGTGCTCGATGCGGTCGATGCCGACACCGTGCAGCATCTGCACTCCGAGTACACGCTGGTCGACGAGGTACCATTCGATTTCACCCGCCGACGCATGTCGGTGATCGTGAAAGCCAACAGCACCGGCAAGCACTTCATCATCTCCAAGGGCGCGGTCGCGGAGATGCTGGCGGTGTGCAGCAGCCTCGCGCACGAGGACGATTACAAGCCGCTGACCGAGCAGCATCTTGCCGAAGTCAGGGAGGTCGCGCAGGGGATGAACGAGGACGGCTTTCGCGCGCTCGCCCTCGGCATGCGCGAGATTGAGGCCAGGGCCGCGTATTCGCGCGACGACGAAAACGATCTGACGATGATGGGCTTCGTCGCCTTCCTCGACCCGCCCAAGGACTCCGCCGCCGCGGCGATCGAGGCGCTCAACGCCAACGGTGTGGCGGTGAAGATCCTCACCGGCGACAACGATACGGTCACACGCAACGTCTGCCGCCAGGTCGGTATACAAGTGGACAAATGGCTGACCGGGCCGAAGATCGAGGCGATGAACGACGAGGAATTGATGCTCGCCACGCGCGACACGCCGGTATTTGCGCGCTTGAACCCGCAACAGAAGGTGCGCGTGGTCGAGGCTCTGCATCGCGATGGCCATGTCGTGGGTTTCATGGGCGACGGCATCAACGACGGCCCGGCGCTGCGTGCGGCCGATGTCGGCATCAGCGTCGATACCGCGGTTGACATCGCCAAGGAGTCGGCGGACATCATCCTGCTCGAAAAAAGCCTGCTCGTACTCGAGGAGGGCGTGCTCGAAGGCCGCAAGGTGTTCGGCAATATCCTGAAGTACATCAAGATGACCGCCTCGTCGAACTTCGGCAACATGTTCTCGATGATCGGCGCCTCGGTGCTGTTGCCGTTCCTGCCGATGCTGCCGGTGCAGATCCTGCTCAACAACCTGCTCTATGATTTTTCGCAGACGGCGGTTGCGTCCGACGAGGTCGATCAGGAGTACCTAGCCAAGCCGCGACAGTGGGATCTCAAGGGCATCGCGCGCTTCATGTTCGGCATCGGTCCGATTTCCTCTATCTTCGACTACGTCACCTTCGCCGTGCTCTGGTTCGTCCTCGGCGCGAACACCACGGCGCACGCGAACCTGTTCCAGACCGGCTGGTTCATCGAGTCGCTGCTGTCGCAGACCTTGATCGTGCACGTGATCCGCACCGGCAGGATGCCATTCCTGCACAGTCGTGCCAGCTTGCCGCTGACCGTCGCCGGCGTGGTGATCTGCATCGTCGGCATCCTGCTGACCGCGCTGCCGATCGGCGCCTGGTTCGGCTTCTCGCCGCTGCCGGCGATCTGGTGGCCGATCCTGGCCGCGATCCTGATCGCCTACATGGCCTTGACCCAGGTGGTGAAAAGCTGGATGGTGCGGCGCTACGGGTTGTTGTAGCGGTTCTCAGCGGAAGCGCAGGTTCGCGCGGGTCAGCTGCGCGATCGAAGTGCAGCCCATCAGTTTCATGTCGCGTTCGAGTTCGGCGCGCATCAGCTCGAGCGCACGCTCGACACCGGCCTGGCCGGCGGCTGCAAGCGGGAAGAGGTAGTAGCGACCGAGGCCGACCGCCCTGGCGCCGAGCGACAGCGCCTTGAGCACGTGGGTGCCGCGCTGCACGCCGCCATCGATCATCACGTCGATGCGGTCGCCGACCGCGTCGACGATCTCGGCAAGTTGGTCGAAGGCCGTGCGCGAGCCGTCGAGCTGGCGGCCGCCGTGGTTCGACAGCACGATGCCGGTGCAGCCGATGTCGGCGGCGCGCTTCGCATCGGCCACCGACATGACGCCTTTCAGGCAGAACTGCCCGCCCCACTCGCGCACCATTTGCGTCACGTCGCCCCAGTTCATCGTCGGATCGAGCATGTCGGTGAAGTACTGGGCGATCGACATGGCGCCGCCGCCCATGTCGACATGTTCGTCGAGTTGCGGCAGCCGGAACGATTCGTGGGCGAGGTAGTTGATACCCCACGCCGGCTTGAGCGCGAACTGGAGCATGCCGCCCAAGGTGAGCTTGAACGGGATCGAGAAACCCGTGCGCTTGTCGCGCTCGCGGTTGCCGCCGGTGATCGAATCCACGGTCAGCATCATCACCTCGATGCCGGCCGCCTTGGCGCGCTTCATCATCGCTCGATTGAGGCCGCGATCCTTGTGGAAGTAGAACTGGTAGCAGGCGGGCGCGCCTGCGCCGAGCCGGCGCGCTTCCTCGAGACTCACCGTGCCGAGCGAGGAGACGCCGAACAACGTGCCGCAGTGGCCGGTCGCGGCCGCGACCGCGCGCTCGCCCTGGTGATGGAACAGCCGCTGCAGCGCGGTCGGCGAACAGTACACCGGCAACGCCAGCTTCTGACCCATCACGATCACCGACAGGTCGACGTTGTCGACGCCGCGCAGAACGTTCGGTACCAGATCGCACCGCTCGAAGCTCGCGGTGTTGCGCCGATACGTGACTTCGTCGTCAGCCGCGCCGTCGATGTAATCGAAGATCGGGCCCGGCAATCGACTCTTCGCCATGCGGCGAAAATCGTGGAAGTTGTGGCAATCTCGCAGGCGCATGGGGGCGATCGCTCCGGGGGGATACAACTTGCTGGCGGGAACAGGAGTCTGAACGAGGCACGCGCGTATGCGCAAATCAGGCTCGTGCTGATTGCGTCGGATCGAGGCGACGCTGCCATGCATGGGCATGGGGCAACAAGGCGGAATTTGTGTCCCGGAACTGACCCACATCGTGTTGTGCAGGAGGCGCTGCGCTATAGTCCGACAACGAGGGGCGGCGATACCGCGAACACCAGAGGCAGCGAGGCGCTTTCCCCTTTCCGACGACGAAGCGCGCGTCCGCGTAGCAAGGGTGGATGATGCACGAGGAAACCTGCAACGATTTTGCCCGCAGGCCGAAGCTGGAGTCGGTGCTGCCGGATCCGGTGCGCACGGCGGTCATGCAGACCATCGCCCGCAACCGTGATCGTGCCGGCGCACTGTTGCCGATACTTCATGACCTGCAGGACGCGCTAGGCTACGTGCCACCCGAATCGCTCGCGCTGATCGCGAGCGAGCTGAACCTCACGCGTGCCGAGGTTCATGGCGTGGTCACTTTCTACCATCACTTCCGCAACGCTCCGCCCGGCCGCCGGGTCGTGCGCATTTGTCGCGCCGAGGCTTGCCAGGCGCTGGGGGCGCGCGCGCTCGAGGCGCATGCGAAGCACACGCTCGGCATCGATTTCCACGAAACCACGGTCGACGGTGCGATCACGCTCGAGCCGGTCTATTGCCTTGGCAATTGCGGTTGCGGGCCGTCGGTGCTGATCGGCGACGACGACCTGCGCGCGCGGGTGACGCCGGCCGTGTTCGACGAGCTGGTTGCGGCGGCGAGAGCGGCGACATGAGCGGCGTGAAGGTTTTCGTGCCGCGCGATGCGGTGGCGCTGGCCCTTGGTGCCGAGCGCGTCGCGCAGGCCATCGTCGAAACCGCACGCCTGCGCGGCATCGACATCGAACTCGTGCGCAACGGCTCGCGCGGCTTGTTCTGGCTGGAACCCCTGATCGAAGTCGCGACCGCCGCCGGCCGCATCGCCTATGGCCCGGTCGCAGCCGCCGATGTCCCCGGCCTGTTCGCCGCCGGCTTCCCGGACGGTGACGCGCATGCGCTGCGCCTTGGCGCAGTCGAGGCGATGGACTGGTTCGCGCACCAGCAGCGTCTGTGTTTCGCCCGCGTCGGCATCACCGATCCGCTCAGCGTTGCCGACTACGTTGCGCATGGCGGCTATCGCGGCCTGCAGAACGCGCTGGCGATGGGTGCTGGCGACATCGTCGCTGCGGTGACCGATTCGGGCCTGCGCGGGCGCGGTGGCGCGGCATTTCCGACCGGCATCAAGTGGCGAACCGTTCTGGACGCGCCGGGCGGCGCATCCGCCGTACCCGCTGCGCCGAAGTACATCGTCTGCAACGCCGACGAAGGCGATTCCGGTACGTTCTCCGACCGCATGTTGATGGAAGGCGATCCGCTCTGCCTGATCGAAGGCATGACCATCGCCGGTGTCGCGGTCGGCGCGACGCAAGGCTACATCTACCTGCGCTGCGAGTACCCGCATGCGCGGCGTGCGCTGGACGCGGCGATCGCGAACGCGTACGCGGCGGGCTGGCTCGGTGCCGACATCGGCGGCAGCGGCAAGCGCTTCGATCTCGAACTGCGGCTCGGCGCCGGAGCCTACATCTGCGGCGAGGAAACCTCGCTGCTCGACAGCATCGAGGGCCGGCGCGGCCAGGTGCGCTTCAAGCCACCGCTGCCGGCGATCAAGGGCTTGTTCGGCAAACCGACCGTCATCAACAACGTGATCTCGTTCGCCTCGGTGCCGGTGATACTCGACCAAGGTGCGCAGTTCTATCGCGACTTCGGCGTCGGCCGCTCGCGCGGCACCCTGCCGATCCAGCTCGGCGGCAATCTCAAACGCACCGGCTTGATCGAAATGGCGTTCGGCGTGACCTTGCGCGAATTGCTGTACGACTATGGCGGCGGTTCGCATTCCGGCAGGCCGATCCGTGCGGTGCAGGTCGGCGGACCGCTCGGCGCGTATCTGCCGGAACGATTGTTCGACACGGTCGTCGACTACGAGGCGTTCGCCGCGATCGGGGCCATGCTCGGCCACGGCGGCATCGTCGCTTTCGATGATACGGTCGACATGCTCGAACAGGCGCGCTATGCGCTGGAATTCTGTGCGGTCGAGTCCTGCGGCAAGTGCACGCCGTGCCGGATCGGGTCGACCCGTGGCGTCGAAGTCGTCGATCGCATCCGCGCCGACGTCGACCGGGAGAAAAACCTGGCGCTGCTCGACGACCTGTGCAACACGCTGCGCCACGGGTCGCTGTGTGCGCTGGGCGGGTTGACGCCGGACCCGGTGATCAGCGCGATCAAACATTTCCCTGAGGATTTTGCTCGAAGCGCTCCATCGCATCGGCTCGATTGATGCGGCGGCGGGTTGGCCGAGAGGTGCCGGCGCCGCAGACAAGCTGGTTTTGCAGGAGATTCGAAAATGCTGTCGATAGTCGAACTCGATTTCGGTACGCCCAGGTCCCGGTCCGCGCAACCCGTGGCGTTGACGATCGACGGACGCGAAGTGAGCGTGCCGGCCGGCACCTCCGTATTGCGTGCCGCGAGCGAAGCTGGCATCGCGATCCCCAGGCTTTGCGCCACCGAGCTGCTCGAGGCATTCGGATCGTGTCGCCTGTGCCTGGTCGAGATCGAAGGGCGCAAGGGCTATCCCGCCTCGTGCACGACGCCGGTCGAAGCGGGAATGAAGGTCACGACGCAGTCGGCGCAATTGCAGAAAATCCGTCGCGGCGTGATGGAGTTGTACCTGTCCGACCATGCGTCGGGCGACGAGGCCTTGCCGACCGAAATGCGCAGGATGATCGAAGCCGTCGGCGTCCGCGAGGTTCGCTACGGATTCGATGGCGCGAACCATCGGCAGGCGGTCCGGGACGAGAGCAATCCGTACTTCCGCTTCGACCCGGCCGCCTGCATCGTCTGCTCGCGCTGCGTGCGCGCATGCGACGAGCAGCAGGGCACGCTTGCGCTCACGATCGAGGGACGCGGGTTCGATTCGCGCGTCGTCGCCAGCCAGGACGAAGGCTTCATGCAGTCCGAATGCGTTTCCTGCGGTGCCTGCGTGCAGGCCTGTCCGACCACGGCGCTGACCGAGAAATCGCTGCTTGCGCAAGGTCCGGCGCAAAGCAGCACGGTCACGACCTGCGCCTACTGCGGCGTCGGCTGTTCGTTCCGCGCCGAGATGCGCGGCGAAGAACTCGTGCGCATGGTGCCGAACAAGGACGGCCACGCCAACCACGGCCATTCCTGCGTCAAGGGCCGTTTCGCGATCGGCTATGCGACGCATGCCGATCGCATCCTCAAGCCGATGATCCGCGCCCGGATCGGCGATGCGTGGCGCGAGGTGTCGTGGCAGGAGGCGATCGCGCATACGGCGTCCGAGTTCCGGCGCATCCAGGCGCAGCACGGCCGTGATTCGATCGGCGGCATCACCTCGAGCCGCTGCACGAACGAGGAGACCTACCTCGTGCAGAAGCTCGTGCGCGCCGGCTTCGGCAACAACAACGTCGATACCTGCGCGCGCGTCTGCCATTCGCCTACGGGTTACGGGCTCAAGCAGACGTTGGGCGAGTCGGCCGGCACGCAGGATTTCGATTCGGTCATGCAGGCCGACGTGATCTTCGTCATTGGCGCCAACCCCACGGACGCCCATCCGGTGTTCGCATCGCAGATGAAGCGACGCCTGCGCCAGGGGGCGAAGCTGATCGTGGCAGACCCGCGCCGCATCGATCTCGTGCGCACGCCGCACGTGCAGGCCGACTTCCACCTGTGTTTGCGCCCGGGCACCAACGTCGCACTGTTGACTTCGCTTGCGCACGTGATCGTGGGCGAGGGGCTGGTCGCCGAGGAATTCGTGCGCGCACGCTGCGAGACCGATTCGTTCGCCAAGTGGCGCGCGTTCGCCGCCGAGCCGCGCCACTCGCCCGAGGCGATGGAGAGCGTCACTGGCGTGCCGGCGGCGGACGTGCGTGCGGCCGCGCGCCTGTACGCGACCGGCGGCAACGCGGCGATCTACTACGGCCTCGGCGTGACCGAGCATTCGCAGGGTTCGACCGCGGTCATGGCCATCGCCAATCTCGCGATGGCGACCGCCAACATCGGCCGCGAAGGCGTCGGCGTGAATCCGCTGCGCGGCCAGAACAACGTGCAGGGCTCCTGCGACATGGGCTCGTTCCCGCACGAATTTCCCGGCTACCGCCATGTCGGCGACGCCGCCGTGCGCGCGAGCTTCGAGCAGGCATGGGGCGTGGCGTTGCAGGCCGAACCGGGCCTGCGCATACCGAACATGTTCGAAGCCGCGCTCGACGGCGAATTCAGGGGCCTGTACATCGAAGGCGAGGACATCGTGCAGTCCGACCCGAACACGCAGCACGTCACCGCGGCGCTGATGGCGATGGAATGCGTGGTCGTGCAGGACCTTTTCCTCAACGAGACGGCGAAGTTCGCGCATGTTTTTCTGCCCGGCTCGACCTTTCTCGAGAAGGATGGCACCTTCATCAACGCCGAGCGCCGCATCTCCCGCGTCCGCCGCGTGATGCGGCCGAAGAGCGGTCATGCCGATTGGGAGATCACCCAGTTGCTGTCGAACGCGATGGGTTATCCGATGGAGTACGCGCATCCGTCCGCGATCATGGACGAGATCGCACGCTTGACGCCGACCTTCCGCGGCGTCGACTACGCCAAGCTCGACCGCCTCGGCAGCATCCAATGGCCGTGCAACGAGGACGCGCCCGAGGGCACGCCGACGATGCACGTGCACGAGTTCGTGCGCGGCAAGGGTCGCTTCATGCTCACCGAGTACGTGCCGAGCACGGAGAAAGTCAACGCGAAGTATCCGCTGATCCTGACCACGGGCCGCATCCTCAGCCAGTACAACGTCGGCGCGCAGACGCGGCGCACCGAGAATAGCCGCTGGCACGGCGAGGACCGCCTCGAGATCCACCCGCAGGACGCCGAGGATCGCGGTATCACCGACGACGACTGGGTCGGCATCGAAAGCCGTGCGGGCCAGACCGTGCTGCGTGCGACGATCAGCGCGCGCATGCCGCCGGGGGTCGTCTATACCACGTTCCATTTCCCATTCTCGGGTGCGAACGTGATCACGACCGACAACTCCGACTGGGCGACGAACTGTCCGGAGTACAAGGTGACGGCGGTGCAGATCACGCGCGTCACCCAGCCGTCGGACTGGCAGCAGCGCTATCGCGCGTTCAGCGACAGGCAGCACGCACTGCTGGGCGAAGCCGGAGCAAACGCGGGTTGAAGGCCGACCTCGAAAAGCCGTTGCCGCGCGGCGTCGTCGCGCGCGAAGTCGAGCGCCATCGCGGCGGTGCGGTCGCGCGCGTGGGCGATGCGCTCGCCGAGGAAATTCCGGTCGCCCTGGTCTACAACGGGCGTCCGCATGCGGTGATGATGGCGACGCCGGCCGATCTGGAAGACTTCGCCCTGGGCTTTTCGCTGAGTGAAGGCATCATCGACAACGCGGCGCAGTTCGAGAACGTGGAGCCGTTCGAAGCGCTGGCCGGCATCGAGCTGCGCATCGAGATTGCTGCGGCGAAGGCCGGCCTGCTCGCGGACCGCGTGCGCGAGCTGACCGGGCGCACGGGCTGCGGACTCTGCGGGGCACAGACGCTGGAAGCGGCCGTGCGCCACCCGCCGGCGGTGGCCGTGGCGCCCGTGGTGCATGCGGCCGCGCTGCGCCGCGCGCTGGCGCGGATGCCTCAATTGCAGGTCGTCAACGCGGCGACCGGTGCGGTGCACGCAGCCGCGTGGGCCGATGCCGACGGCCGCGTCGCGCTGTTGCGCGAGGACGTCGGCAGGCACAATGCGCTGGACAAGCTGATCGGCGCGATGCAGCGCGGCGGCATCGACGCGCGCACGGGTTTCCTCGTCGTGACCAGCCGCGCCAGCTACGAGATGGTGATGAAAGCGGCAACGGTCGGCATCGGATTTCTCGTCGCGATTTCGGCGCCGACCGCGCTTGCGCTTGCGCTCGCGCGCGAGGCCAACGTCACGCTTGTCGGCTTCGCGCGCGCCGACGGCTACGGCGTCTATGCCCATGGCCAGCGCCTGGTCGCCGACGCCGCGACGGCGCGAGCGGGCAATTTCCACGGGGGACACGACATATGACCATGCAGCAACACGACGCCGCGGCGGCATTGGTGAAGATGGCGAACGACATCGCCGACTATTTCCGTTCCGAGCCACAGCGCGAGCTCGCGGTCGAAGGCATTGCCAACCACATCGCGCGCTACTGGGAACCGCGCATGCGCAAGAAGATTCTCGCCTACCAGGCCGAACACGGCGGCGAAGGGCTCAACGAGCTCGCCCGCGCGGCGATTGCCCGGCTTGCGCAGAGGCAAGGGCCGTCGGCGTAGCGGCCGGCGCTCAGCGGGCGTCGGGTGTGCGCCGCAACAGCAGTGCGAGCAGCGGCGGGGTGACGACCGAGGTAAGCAGCGACATCGCCACGATCAGCGCGTAGGTGCGCGGCGAGAACACGCCGGCGGCAAGGCCGAGGCTGGCGATCACCACGCCGACTTCGCCGCGCGGCATCATGCCTACGCCGACGACCAGCGCGCCACGCCGACCCAGTGCTAGCGCGCCGAGACCGCCGCCGACCAGTTTCGAGACCAGCGCAATCAGCGTCACGAGCGCCAGCGTGAGCAGCGCGTCAGTCGAGGCGAGTTGCTCAAGTTCGACCTTCGCGCCGGTGAGTACGAAGAAGAACGGCGTCATCAGCATGAGCAGCGGCTGGGTGTCGTGTTCGAACTTCTTGCGCTGCGGCGTCTCCGAGACAACCATGCCGGCGAGAAACGCGCCGATGATCGCGGCGAGGCCGAACCGGGTCGAGAGGAAGGCCAGGCCCAGGCACAGCGCGAGCGCCGCAGGCAGCAGGTCGATCTCGCGCGCGGCCAGCTTCGGCGCCGAGCGTCGTGCGAGGCGGGTGCCGAACAGTCCGATCAGGACGACGAATCCGATCGCTTCGGCGAGCACAATGGCGAGCTTGCCCAGGTGCACGTCCTCGCCGGTCTGCAATGCGGTGACGATGCCGAGCAGCAGCATCGCGAGGATGTCGTCGATCACCGCGGCGCCGAGGATGACGCGCGACTCCTCGCGCTGCAATACGCCGAGTTCCTGCAGGACGCGCGCAGTGATGCCGGCCGAGGTGGCGACGAACGCCGCGGCGGTGAACAGCGATTTGGCCCAGTCGTAGCCGGCGCCGTGCGCCCACAGCGAGCCGAGCAGGAACGGCACGATCACGCCGAGCAGGCCGACGAGGAAGGCGCTGCGGCCGACCCGTTTCATCTCCTCGATGCGCGTTTCCAGGCCGACCGAAAACAGCAGCAGCACCACGCCGATCTCGGACAGCACCTCGAGCGGCTCCGAAGGCGCGATCCAGCCCAGCACCGAGGGGCCGATCGCGCAGCCGGCGAGGATTTCGCCGACCACGCCGGGCAGTTTGATCGCACGTGCGAGCCAGGCGCCGGCCTGCGCCGCGACGAAAACGATGAACAGGCTGAGCAGGATGTCGTGGCCGTGCTGCATTCGTGTTGCCTTTTTCCCGATGAGGCCGGATGCTACGCGAAGCATAGCGGATAGTGCGGGCAGGAAGCCCGCTCTTCGACTTCGCCCGCACGGAGGCGAGCAAAAACAACGGGGAGAGGCAATGCCGGCAGCGTTACGCAAGGCGCGCGAAACCATGGCCAAGGTCGACACGGCCTGGCTGCGCATGGAAAGCCCGACCAACCTGATGATGATCTCCGGCGTGCTGATTTTCTCCGAACGCCTCGATCCGGTCCGGCTCAAGCAATTGATGCAAGAGCGGTTTCTCGCCTACCCGCGCTTCCGCCAGAAGGCCGTCGACACGGTCAGCGCCACGTACTGGGAAACCGACCCCGATTTCGACATCGACTGGCATGTGCGCATCGCCGCACTGCCGGGCAAGGCCGACAAGATCGAGCTCGAGAAATTCGTCAGCGAACTCGCATCGACCCCGCTCAATCACGCCAGGCCGTTGTGGCAGTTCCACCTCGTCGACAACTACGCGCCAAGCGGCGAAATGGGCGGCAGCGTGCTGATCGCGCGCATCCATCATTGCTACGCCGACGGCATGGCGCTGGTGCAGGTGCTGCTGTCGCTGACCGACGCGAGCCCGTCGCCGAAGCGGCGCAAGGAGCTGACCAGGGTCTGGCTGAAGAAGGACCAGGGCAGCGTGTTGCAGCGCCTGCTCGCACCGGCCGGAGCCGGCCTGTCGCAAGCGCTGGCACTCGGGGAGAAGGCATTGGAGAAGGGCAGCGAGTTGCTCGCGAATCCCGACCTTGCCGCCGCGCTCGCGAAGGACGGCGGCGAGATCGCACGCGAGCTTGCGGTGGCGTTGACCCTGGCCGACGATCCACCGACCGCGTTCAAGGGCGTGCTCGGCCAGGTCAAGCGCGTCGCCTGGGCCGAGCCGATGCCGCTGGACGAAGTGAAAGTCGTCGGCAAGGCGCTCGGCTGCACGGTCAACGACGTGCTGCTCGCCTGTGCCGCCGGCGCACTGCGCGCGCACCTGCGCGAGGTCGGCGACGAGGTCGACGGGCTGACCATTCGCGCGACCGTGCCGGTCAACCTGCGTCCGCTGGAACATGCGAAGAAGCTCGGCAACCATTTCGGCCTGGTCTTTCTCGATCTGCCGATCGGCGAGGCCAATCCGCTGCGCCGGCTCGAGCGCATCGCCGCGAGCATGCGCGAGCTGAAGAAGTCGAAGCAGGCCGCGCTGACCTTCGGCCTGCTCTCGGTGGTCGGCATGGCGCCGGCCGCGATCCAGCGCGTCGCGCTGGAACTGTTTTCGCGCAAGGCCTCGACCGTCGCGACCAACGTGCCCGGCCCGCAGATGCCGCTCTACCTCGCCGGCTGCAAGGTCGACGAGCTGATGTTCTGGGTGCCGCAGTCGGGCTCGATCGGCATGGGCCTGTCCATCCTCTCCTACAACGGCAACGTCCACTTCGGCCTGATCGTCGACGGCAAGCGTGTGCGCGATCCGGAGCCGATCGTGCGGCGTTTCGCGCCCGAGTTCGAGAAGCTCGCGCTGATCACGCTGATGGAAGATTGGCAGGACGTTATCGCCGCAGCCGATGCGCAGGCGACGCTGGCGCACTACAATTTGCGCACCTGATTCAAACCGGACCTGCCCATGAGCGATGCGCCTCCCGATCATCTCTGCAACGATCCACGCAGCAAGTACTACGACGAGGCCGTTCTCTCGCGGGGCATCGGCATCCGCTTCAACGGCGAGGAGAAGACCACTGTCGAGGAATACTGTGTCAGCGAAGGCTGGGTGCGCATGGCGGTGCCGCGCGCGCTCGACCGCCGCGGACGGCCGATGACGCTGAAGTTCAGCGGCAAGGTCGAGGCGTATTTTCTCAATGCCGAAGCGGAGCCGGGGGAGGCCTGACCATGGCCACCGGGTGGGCCGGCGACGGCGCCGTGCAGGACCAGATCGACGCGACGGTCGCGGACGCGGTCAAGCGCGCACGCAGCCGCAAGCCGCGCGGCCCCGGCCTGAAACAGTGCGAGGAATGCAAGGCGTCGATTCCAGAGGCCCGGCGCGCCGCCGTGCCCGGTGTGCGCCTGTGCGTCGCCTGCCAGTCGGAACGCGACAAGGCCGATGCTGCGTTCAGCGGCTACAACCGGCGCGGCAGCAAGGACAGCCAGTTGCGCTGAGTCTGTGCATGCACGACGATTTCCGCTGCAGACGAAATACGCTCGAACGGAGTTTCGTTTGCTTGCCGGGAGTATCGGCATCGACGATCCGCGCGCCGACACGGTAGGCTGTTCTTGCGCCGTCAAGGTGCACTTCGGGGGAACTGCTTGAACGCAATGACGACGCGAGCGCGCTGGAGCGCTGCACAAATTCTGTACGCTCTCGATCTCGCCGGCGTCGCCGTGTTCGCGGTCTCGGGCGCGCTTGCAGCCGGGCGTGCCGGGCTGGACTGGTTCGGCGTGATCGTGCTCGCGACCCTGCCGGCAATCGGTGGCGGCACCTTGCGCGACCTGCTGCTCGGGCGCCAGCCGATCTTCTGGGTCGCCGATTCGACCTATCCGTGGGTGATCTGCGCGTCGGCGGTCGCGACGATCATCTACACGAGTTTCCTGCCGGTGCCGGCGCATGCGCTTCTCGTCGCCGACGCGCTCGGTCTCGCCCTGTTCGCGATCACCGGCGCGCAACTCGCCGAACGCACCGGGCACGCGCCGATCATCGTGGTGATGATGGGCACGATGACCGGCGTTGCCGGCGGCGTACTGCGCGACGTACTCGGCGGTACCGTGCCGATGATATTGAAGAAGGACATCTATGCCACGGCGGCAATCGCGGGGATCGTGCTCTACCTCGTCGTGCAGCGGCTCGGGCTGGATCGGCGCTGGGCGATGGGGTTGGGCCTGATCGTCGTGGTTGCGCTGCGCCTGCTCTCGGTGGTGTGGAACTGGCAGTTGCCGACCTACAAGCTTTGATCGCGATCATGCCGCGGCCGAGCGCGGCACGCGCCAGAACACCGCCGACGACAACATCGTGATGATGCCGAGGATGAGCATGGTCGCCTGGAATGCGCCGACGTAAGCTGCACCCTGCGTGGCGCCCGCAGGCAGGAACAGCGCCATCAGCAGCGAGCCGAAGGCGATGCCGAAGCTGATCGACAGGTTCTGCGCCGTACTCGACATGGAAGAGCCCATGCTCGCCTGCGCCGGCGCGAGATCGACGAAGCCGAGCGTATTGACCGCGGTGTACTGGATCGACATGACCATGCCGAATACGAACACCTGGGTGCACAGGCGCCAGACCGGCGTGGCCGCATCGAAGGTCGCGAACGACAGGATCATCAAGCCGGCGAGCGTGGTATTGACGATCAGTACGCGCCGGTAGCCGAAGTGGCGGATGATCGCGGCGACGAAGAACCGCGTCGACAGCATCGCGATCGCCTGCGGCGTCTGCAGCAGACCGGCCACTACCGGCGAATGGCCGAAGCCGACCTGGAACAGCAGGGTGAGCAGGAAGTAGACGCCGCCGACGCCGAGGCGAGTGGTGAAACTGCCGTTGATGCCGATGCGGAAGCTGCGCACGCGCAGCAGGTGCAGGTCGACGATAGGCTGTGCAATGCGCAGGCTGCGCCAGACGTATACGGCCAGCAGAATGGCCGCGGGCAAGCCGATCAGCACGGTCTGCGCGTAGCGCGCTTCGATCACCTGTTCCAGTGCCCACGACAGGCCGCCGACGCCTAGGCCGAACAGGACGAAGCCGGCGAAGTCGAGCGGCACGCTTGCGGACGCGCGGTAGTCGGGCATGTGTCGCCGCGTCATCCACAGGCCGATGAGGCCGAACGGCAGGTTGACGAAGAAGATCATGCGCCACGACAGCCAGGTCGAGAACAGGCCGCCGAGGAACGGCCCTATCGCCGGCCCGATCAGGCCCGGGATGGTCGCGTACGCCATCGCGCCGACGAACTCGGCTTTGGAAAAGCTGCGCAGGATCGCGAGCCGCCCGACCGGCATCATCATCGCGCCGCCGAAGCCCTGCAGCACGCGTGCGGCAACGAGCATCGGCAAGCTTGCCGCCATGCCGCAGGCGAGCGAGCCGGTGGTGAAGATCGCGATCGCCGCCCAGAACACGCGGCGCGTGCCGAAACGGTCGGCCAGCCATGAGCTCAGCGGGATGAACACCGCGAGGCTCAGGGTGTAGCTGATCAGCGCGGTCTTGATTGACAGCGGGGTGACGGCCAGTGCGGTGGAGATGCTCGGCGCCGCCGTATTGACGATCGTCGAGTCCAGCATCTGCATGAAGAACGAGAACGCGATCAGCCAGAGCAGGGTGCGCTTGGCACGGGCGTCCAGGGTCGGGGCGGAGTCCGCCGGGGCGACATCGGGCGCGAGCGGGTTGGGTCGATCCATGGCCGCGCATTGTCGCATGGTGCGATGCGGGACGAATCGTTTCCACCGAATCGGCATGGGCGCGTTCGACCGGCACGGATGCTTCCCGCTGCGGTCTGTCGGCATGAATTTTTCTGCTTGACGAAGCCCGAATAGTTTGTTGCACTGCAAGAGCCGACGTGTACCGCACGTTATGCGCGGGAACGGTACGGCGTTCCCGCGAACGACAAAGGAAACGCATGCCGGTCAGCTACGACGAGATGTTCGATGGGAGTGGTGCGGCACGGCCGCACTACGGCGGTTTCGACGGTTGGCTGCGCATCACGCCGCAGGAGCGGCTCGAGCAGAAGCGGCGCGAGGCGGAGCTGCTGTTCCACCGCGTCGGCATCACGTTCGCCGTCTACGGCGAGAAGGAGGGCGCCGAGCGCCTGATCCCGTTCGACATCGTGCCGCGCATCATCCCGCGCGACGAATGGCGCATGCTCGACGCCGGCTTGCGCCAACGGGTCAAGGCGCTGAACCTGTTCCTGCACGACGTCTACCACAGCCAGGAGATCCTCGCCGCGGGCAAAGTGCCGAGCGACTTGATCCTCAACAACGCCGAGTACAAGCCGGTGATGCGCGGCATGGACGTGCCCGGAGGCATCTACTCGCACATCTCCGGCGTCGACATCGTGCGCGCGGGTGCCGGCGAGTACTACGTGCTCGAGGACAATCTGCGCGTGCCCTCGGGCGTGTCCTACATGATCGAGAACCGGCGCATGATGATGCGCCTGTTCCCCGAACTGTTCGCAGCGCATGCGGTCGCGCCCGTGGAACACTATCCCGACCGCCTGCACGACGTGCTGCGCTCGGTCGCGCCCGAGGGCGTCGACGAGCCGGTCGTGGCCGTGCTGACGCCGGGGTTCCACAACTCGGCGTACTTCGAGCATGCTTTTCTCGCCCAGCAGATGGGTGTCGAACTGGTCGAAGGCCAGGATCTGTTCGTGCGCGACGACACCGTCTACATGCGCACCACGCGGGGCGCGCAGCGCGTGCATGTGATCTACAGACGCATCAACGACGATTTTCTCGATCCGACCGTGTTCAACCCCGACTCGATGCTCGGCGTGCCGGGCATTTTCGCCGCCTACAAGGCCGGCCGGGTGACGCTCGCGAACGCGATCGGCGCCGGCATCGCCGATGACAAGTCGGTATACCCCTACGTGCCCGAGATGATCCGCTTCTATCTCGGCGAGGAACCAATTTTATACAATGTTCAAACGTATAAATTGCGCGATGCGGACGATCTTGCCTATGCGCTCGATCATCTGTCCGAGCTGGTCGTCAAGGAGGTTCACGGTGCCGGCGGCTACGGCATGCTGGTCGGTCCGGCGTCGACGAAGGAGCAGATCGCCGAATTCCGCCAGCGCATCCTCGCCGAGCCGGCCAAGTACATCGCGCAGCCGACGCTGGCGCTGTCCTCGTGCCCGACCTACGTGACCAGCGGGCTGGCGCCGCGGCACGTCGACTTCCGCCCGTATGTGCTCAGCGGCAGGGAGATCCACATCGTGCCCGGCGGGCTGACTCGCGTGGCGCTGGCCGAAGGCTCGCTCGTGGTCAACTCCTCGCAGGGCGGGGGCACCAAGGACACCTGGGTTCTGGAGGGCTGATCGATCATGCTGTGCAGAACCGCAAACGACCTGTACTGGACCTCGCGCCATATCGAGCGCGCCGAGAACACCGCACGCCTGATCGACGTTACCCATCGCATCGCGCTGCTGCCCGAGCGCCTCGACCCGCGGCGCCACGACGCCGGCACCTGGCGGCGCGCGCTCGATGCTCTCGACCTCGTGCAGGAGTACTCGCGCCTCAACGGGCCGATCGTGGCGCAGAAAGTGTTGCGTTACCTGTGCCTGGACGCGACCAATCCGTCGTCGATCTATTCGTGCATCCGCGCCGCGCGCGAGTCTGCGCGCGCGCAGCGTGGCGCGATCACGCTGGAAATGTACGAAGATCTCAACACCTCGTGGCTGGAGATGCGCAAGCTTAGCACCGAACGGTTCGAGGACGAGGGCGTGCCGCGTTTCGTCGAGTGGGTGAAGACGCGTTCGGCCTCGTTTCGCGGCATGACGGTCGGCACGATGGGGCGCGACGCGGCTTACCACTACCTGCAGCTCGGCACCTTCCTCGAGCGCGCCGACTGGGGCGTGCGCCTGATGGACGTGAAGTATTCGGGGCCGTCGACCGAGGAGGCAGGCGATGCGCGTTCGGCGGTCGGTTACTACCAATGGAGCGCACTGCTGCACGCGCTGTCGGCGATGGAAACCTATCGCCGCCACTATCGCGAGACGATAACGCCCGAACGCGTGGCCGAACTTATGATCCTCAATCACGATTCGCCGCGTTCGCTCGCCACCTGTACCGGCGTCGTACACAAGACGCTGATCGCGCTTGCCGGGCCGGGCAACCACGAGGTCGTGCGCCAGGCCGGCGCGCTGATGGCAGAGACGCGCTATGGCTGCATCGACGACCTGCTCGCGCAGGGCATGGAAGTCTGGCTGCAACGCGTGATGACGCGCCTGTTCGCCTTGGCGCAACAGGTCGATCGACATTTCCTGCTCACTCCCGAAGCGGTGATGTAAACTTCGCGCCCGACACAATCTCGCTTGCGGATCGCCGATGACGTACTGCGTTGCGATGAAGCTCGACGCCGGCATGGTGTTCGCGTCCGACACGCGCACCAATGCGGGCGTCGACAACATTTCCCGCGTCGACAAGATGCATGTGTTTTCGAAACCGGGCGAGCGCGTCATCGTCGCGCTCTCGGCGGGCAACCTGTCGATCACGCAGAACGCGATCAACCAGATCGAGCGCACCGCGAAAGAAAACCCCGATGCGCCGAACATCTACACGGTGACTTCGCTCTACGATGCCGCCGAACTCGTCGGCAACACGCTGCGCGAGGTGCGCCAGCGCGAGGGCGAGTACCTGCGCCTACAGAACATCGACTCGTCGGCGAGCTTCATTGTCGGCGGTCAGGTCGTCGGCGAAGCGCCGCGCCTGTTCCTGATCTATGCCGAAGGCAATTTCATCGAATCCTCGAGCGAAGCGCCATTTTTTCAGAACGGCGAGATCAAATACGGCAAGCCGGTGATAGACCGCGTGATCTCGCCCGGCCTCGCGCTTGCCGACGCGATCAAGCTGACCCTGGTTTCGTTCGATTCGACGATGCGCTCGAACATCTCGGTCGGCCTGCCGATCGACCTGCTCGTCTATCCGGTCGACAGCCTCGACGCGCGTGGCCAGCACCGCATCGAGGAAGCCGATCCGTATTTCCGCAAACTCGGCATGCTGTGGAACGAAGGCCTCAAACGCGCGTTCGCGAGTATTCCGGTGCCGGATGGATTCGTGCCTAAGCCCTGAGCGGATCGCGCGCGGTCAGCGCGCCTGCGCTTCCGTTTTTTCCTTGGCGATGCGCTCGTCCAGCATCTTTTCGTAGTCTGCGGCGAAACGACGGCAGGCTTGTGTATCGATCATCGGATTCGGTTCGCGCCGCAGCGCGAGTTTCGCCAGGCGCGCGTCGGAGCCCGAGGCTTCGAGATGCGTGGAGACGAGGATGTCGCAGGGAAGATTCGCAACCGTGTGGATACTCTTGCGGAACGACGCGGTGAGATCGCCGTGGGTCGCGTCGGCGAGAAAGTGGAATCCGTCGGAGGCATAGGCCGAGATGCTGTCGGAATAAACCACATCGAGGCACGTGCCGTTTTCGCAGGATTTCCAGGTCCAGGTCGTGCTGCCCGGCGTGTGCCCCGGCGTGAAATGCGCGGTGATCGCCGTGTCGCCGAGGCGCATGGCTTCGCCGTCGGCGATCTCGCGCACGCGCGCGGCAGCGGGGAAGGTGGCGTCTGCAGTGTCGGAAGCCTGCGGATCGTCGGCGGCGACATGGCCTTCGCGCAGCGCCTTCGCGCCCGACGGGCTAGCGATCGCGGTCGCGCCGCTGTCGCGCACCAACGCGGCGATGCCGCCGGCATGATCGAAATGCGCGTGCGAATTGAGCACGTACTTGATGTCCTTGAGCTTGAAACCGAGCTTGGCGATGTTCGCCTCGACCAGCGGCGCCGACTGCGGCAGCCCGACATCGAGCAGGATCAGCCCGGCGCCCGTGTCGACGAGCAGGGCGCTGATACCCTCGCTGCCGACGTAGTAAGTGTTGCCGTAAATGCGGATCGGCGCGTGGGCGCGGGTCCACTCCGGCTTGCCGGGCATCGGCCGGGTCAGCGGATCGGGCGAATCGGCGGGGGCGGTCGAGAGCGCGAGGGTGCCGAGAAACACGATGGAAAACGCGTTGGGCATGGTCTGGTCCGTTCGGGGCAGGGTCGAAAGCGCGATGGTGAGCGAGGATTGTGGCGACCTGCGGGCGAATTCCGGGCCGCCGCGCATTTTCGCACGGCGTGGCGAAGTGCCGCCGGTTTCATCGGCCATTGCGCCGCGTGATAATGCCGCGGTGCCTACCCGCATTTTCACCAGATTCCGCGCCGGCCCCATGCGCCGCCGCCTGCCCGTGCCGGCGCAAATCCTGGCCGGATGCCAGCTGGTGTTGCTGTGCGCGGCGGCTAGTATTGCGGCTCCTCCGGCCGGGCTGCAGAAGGGGGTCGTGTTCGATCACTATTCGGCATTGGCGGATAACACGGAGTTGATCGATCGCCTCTTCCGCCCGCTGCTCGCGCGGCGGATGCGCGAAAAACTTGCTGCCGCGGGGCTGGGCGCGGACGGGCAGAGCATCGACCTTGCGCGCGAACATTTCGCCTTGTACGTGCCAACCAATGCGCCGGCGTCGGGCAAGTTCGGCCTGCTCGTGTGGATTTCGCCGTTCGATGCCGCGGCAATTCCTTCGGCGTGGCTGCCGGTACTGGACAAACACTCGACGATCGTCGTGACCGCGGCCGGCTCGGGCAATGCCGCGAACGTCTATTCGCGCCGCATTCCGCTGGCCATGCTCGGCTACGCCAACGTGGCGAAGGCCTATTCGATCGATCCCGCGCGCACCTATGTCGGCGGATTGTCCGGCGGTTCGCGCGTGGCCCTGCGTGTCGCGCTGGCCTTTCCCGATGTGTTCCACGGCGCACTGCTCAACGCCGGCAGCGATTCGTTCGGCACCGCGGTATTGTCGCCGCCAGAGGCTGAGCTGTTCCGCCAGTTCGAGGAAGGCACGCGTCTCGTCTACGCCACCGGCAGCCGCGACGAGGAAAATCTGGCCATCGATGCGCACAGCCGCGAATCAGCGCGCGACCTGTGCATCACCGACCTGCACACCGAGGAGATGCGCGGCCGCGGTCACGACTGGATCGATGCTTCCACGCTCGATCGCGCGCTGACGAATTTGTCGGCACCGCGCACGATCGACGCCGGGTTGGCCGCATGTCGCGAACGGCGCGCGCGCGAGATCGATGCGCAATTGCACGACATCGAAATGCTGATCGCCGCAGGCAACAAACGCGAGGCACGAGATCGCCTGCAGCGTCTCGACGAACGCTGCGGTGGCCTCGCCGCACCGCGCAGCGTGGAACTGGAAAACAGGAGCAATCCGTGATGGCAGATATTTCCGTTGTCACTGCGGCGAATGTGCCCGGCGTGCGTCTCGACCTGTGGCTGTGGGCCGCGCGTTTCTTCAAGACGCGCGCTCTGGCGAAGAAGTCGATCGAAGGCGGCAAGGTGGAAGTGAATCAGGCCGCGGGCAAACCATCGAAGCCGGTGCATGTCGGTGACCGACTCCATATCGCGCGTGGTGAAGAACGCTTCGAGATCGAGGTTGTCGCGCTTGCCCACCAACGCGGTTCAGCAGCGCAGGCACAGTTGCTCTACCGTGAAACCGAAGCCAGCCGCAGCGCGCGTTTGGATGCAGCGGAACGCCGCCGTCTCGAACGCAGCGGCTACGCCAGGCCGCCGACCAAGCCGGACAAGCGCGCGCGCCGCCTCATCATCGCGCTGGGGGATATCGATGCGATGTAGGAGCGGTGCCGATGAATATGCAGGTGGGTCGACTGGCCAGACCTGCAGGCTTTGGAAGACTCGAAATTCAAGACTTGACGCTCGGCGCGCGCAGAAGACTTCACTTCGCCACCGGCACCACGGTCACGCGCACGTCCAGCTCATGCGCACCGCCGCCGAGGATGATGCCGCGCAGCGGCGAGACGTCGCCGAAGTCGCGGCCCCAGGCGAGCGTGATGTGGCCGTCGCCGGGGCGCATGTCGTTGGTCGGGTCGAAGTCGATCCAGCCGTGCTTGGGGCAGTGCACGGACGCCCAGGCGTGCGAGGCGTCGGCACCGACGAGGCGCGGCTGCCCCGGCGGCGGCGTGGTCAAGAGGTATCCCGAGACGTAGCGCGCGGCGAGGCCGAGCGAGCGCAGGCAGGCGATCATCAGGTGCGCGAAGTCCTGGCAGACGCCGTGGCGGTTCTCGAGCACTTCGGCAACGGGCGTGGCGATCTGGGTCGCGTTCGCATCGAAGCGGAATTCGCGATGGATGCGTTGCATCAGCCGCGCGCAGGCGCGCAGCAGCGGCGTGCCGGCCGCGAACTGCGCGCGCGCGAAGTGCGCGATGTCGCTGTTCCAGCGCACGTAGGGAGATTCGAATCGGTAGCGGTTCGCGTCGAGCGCGGCCGCGGTCGGCAGGTGGCCGCCGCGGTAGGCGAGAGCGGCGACGGCATCTTCCCAGGATGGCGAGTCGTCGAGATCGAATGCCGCGGTGCGCGCATCGATCTCGATATCCATTTCCGCGGCGACGAGCAGTTCGCGATGCGGCGTGTCGATTTCGAGGCGCGTGAGCGGATTGCCGAAGCCGTCGATTTCCTCGACCCGGTGCGTCGGTGCTGGTTCGATGCGCAGGCGATGGCCGTGGCAGCGCTGGTACGGCAGCGTTGGTGGCATCAGGTGCAGCGCCTGGTGCGAAACCGAAACGACGCTGTCGTAGCGGTATTCGGTTTCGTGGTGGATGACGTAGCGCGCGCTCATGCGGACAAGGTCGCGCGGCTCGCTGCCGCGACGTGGCTGAAATGGTGAAATGCGATCGAGTCCGAGGCGTGGCGCGCGTGCGCGGCGATGTCGGCCAGCATCGTCGCGGTGCCCGCGATCGCATCGCGTTGGCCGGGTTCGCCGAACAGCGCGGGCTCGAGCGTGGACAGGTCGAGGGCGTCGAGCTGTGCACGCATTTGCTCGAATTCAGCGGCGCTAGCGCTGCCGAACGCGGCATCGACGCGGCGCAGATGCTTGCCCAGTTCGTAGATCTGGAAATGCAGCGAATGCGGGTTGGCCGGGTCGCGGACAATCAGGTCGAGCACGGGAATCAACTGTGGAGCCGATAGATACCGCATGCGGTAGGTGATCGTCGAATCGGCGAGTTCGAGCAGCCATTCCAGCGTTGCGCTGTCCGCCGGTGCCTGTTGCAGGGCGCAGGCGAGCACGTCGGCGAGGAACTGCAGGCGTTCGATGCGCCTGCCAATCATGAGGAAGCGCCAGCCGTCGTCGCGGGTCATGTCGTCGAGGGCGAAGCCGGACAGCGCGGAAACTTCCATCAGCAGGCGGTTGAGCAGTTCGAGCGCGTTGCCGAAATCGAGCCGTTCGCGATCGAGCGCCTGCGCCTCGCGCTGCACTTCGAGCAGGCCGCGCCAGTTCTCGCTCGACAGGCGGCCGCGTACTTGACCCGCGGACCAGAGCAGGCGGCTGAGGACGCCGGCAAGGCTGTATGGCGCGGACGTGTCGGTCAGCGCATCGATCAGCGCGGCACGCAGCGGCCTCGTGTCGCCCTCGATCAGGCGCACGCGGCGGCAGGCGGCGAGCGCGGCCTCGAAGGCGGCGGTGTTCGCGGCGCTCGTGTCTATGCAACGCGAGAGGACGACGCGCAGCAGGCGCGTGTAGTTGTCGCCGCGTTCGGAGTAGCGGCCGAGCCAGAACAGGTTTTCGATCAGGCGCGAGGGCAGAAAGTCGTCGCGGCGCACGATGTCGGCGGCGCGCAGCTCGCGCCGGCGCGGCGCGTCGATCATGGCTTCGCCATCGGCGAGTACCCAGGTGTCCTTGCTGCCGCCACCGCGCTGCATCGAAACGATGCGCGCCGCCGCTTTCGCCGCGATGCGCGACAGCGCCCCGGGCATCACCGTGTACTCGCCCTTGCCTGTCGCGATCGCGAATACCCGCATGCTGACCGCGCGTGGCGCGATCTGCGCCTGCGTCGGACCGCGTTGCCAGACCGGCGCCTGCGACAGGTCGACGAGTTCCTGTGCCACCCATGTCGCAGGTTCGGCCTCGATGCGGGCGCGCAGTTCGGCCAGCCGGCTGCGCGGCAGGCTCGGCCCGAACACGGCTTCGACGCGGCGTGACGGCGACGCGGGCTTGAGGACGAGGCGATCGAGTCCGGCCAGCGCTTCCTTGCGCACCGGCGCCTCGCCGCACCACCAGGTGGCGACCGAAGGCAGCGCGAGCGGTTCGCCGCGCAGACGCTCGCAGATCTTCGGGAAGAAACCGAGCAGCCCGGGCGATTCGAGCACGCCGGTGCCGAGCGCGTTGGCGATCAGCACGCGCCCCGCGCGCGCGGCGGCGGCGAGGCCGGGCACGCCGAGCGTGGAATCGCCGCGCAGCTCGAGCGGATCGCACCAGTCGTCGTCGACGCGGCGCAGGATCGCATGCACGCGCTTCAAGCCGCCGAGCGTCTTCATGTACGCCGTGTCGGCGCGCACGGTAAGGTCGTAGCCTTCGACCAGCGGCACGCCGAGTGCGCGCGCGAGGTAGACGTGTTCGAAATAGGTTTCGTTGAAACGTCCGGGTGTCAGCAGCACGACGAGCGGCGTTTCCCCGGCGGCGACGGGTGCGGCCGATTGCAGCGTCGTCTGCAGCGCACGCAACGTAGCGGAAAGCTCGCGCACGCGCATGTCGTGGAACAGGTCGGAGTACGCGCGCGAGATGATCTGCCGGTTTTCGAGCGCGTAGCCCAGGCCCGACGGTGCCTGCGTGCGATCGGCGATGACCCACCAGGTGCCGTCCGGCGCGCGTGCGAGGTCGGCGGCGTAGACGTGCAGATAGGTGCCTCCCGGCGGTGCGCCGCGCTGGCAGGGCCAGAGAAAATTCTCATGGCCGAAGATCAGTTCCGGCGGTAGCAGTCCCTCGGCGAGCAAGGCTTGTGGCCCGTACAGGTCGGCGAGCACCGCGTCGAGCAGCGCGGCGCGCTGGGCGATACCCGCGGCGAGGTGCTGCCATTCGGTGGCACCGATGATCTGCGGCAGCAGGTCCAGTACCCACGGGCGATCGGTGCCCTTGGCGTCGGCGTAGACGTTGTAGGTGACCCCGTTTTCGCGGATTTGGCGTTCGACCAGGTCGGCGCGCGCGCGCATCTGCGCCGGATCGGCGCGCTCGATCGCTGCGAGCATGCGCCGCCACGGCGCGCGCACGCCGCCGTCGGCGTCGAACAACTCGTGATAGTGCTGCGGATCGCGATGGTAGGCGTTGAGCAGGGGCGGCACGGCGTCGTCGATCAGCTCGGTCATGGGGTTCGCTGGGCTCACGAGGCGTGTGCTCGCCAACCCGGGCGTTCGGCGTTCGACGGTTTCAGGCAGAAAGGGGCCTGGGCAGCAATTGCGAGGTTTGTCGAACATGCCCGAACTCGATGTACCGGTACGAGAGCCACGTCAGCGGAATCATGATCGAAAGAAATTCCAGGAAACTCGGCCACGGGTGCTTGGTAAACGCCGCGCTTGGCGCGACATGGATGATCACGACGAAGTTCCATATGTAGATGGAATAGCACATCATGCCGATCAATTCTATCGGTCTGCAGCGGACGTGGTTCAATGCCAGCAGCGCGAGCATCAGCAGAACCGCGGATAGTTGAAACAGCGTATTCACCAGCGCGATCGAGAGCGGCGGCAGCGCACCGCTGAAACAATAGTCGGCGTAGGTAAACGTCGCGGTAAGCGCCGCCAATCCGAGGATCAGCACGCGCCCCGGATGTGCAACGCGATAGCCCCGCGCATGGAGCGCGGCGATGCCCATGCCGATGACGAAATCGTCCATGCGCCCTATTACGGAATCCTTGACCGGATTGAGGATGTCGTAATCGCCGAGCGAGAACGAGCGAGACGCTTCGCCGAGGAGCCGCACGAACAGCGCGGCCAGAAGGATGCCCGGCAAGGCGCGGCGCCAGGAAATGCGCGAAATGCAAATCACGAAGAACGGAAACAACAGGCTGAACCAGATTTCGATGCCGAGGGACCAGAGAGCGGCGTTCAACTCCGGCATGAAGGTCACGTTGGTGAAGTTGAACAGGCAGGTCAGCAGCGCCAAGTACTCCTTGGCGCTGAACCGGCCCGCCACCCCCATCAGCAGGATCACACTGAAGTAGTAGAGCGGCAAAAGCCTGCGCGCACGCTTGCGGTAGAACTCCAGAACGTCGTCTTTTCCGGCGAAAGTCCGTTGTTCGATGGCGAACGGCAGATACAGCACGAATCCGGACAGGATGAAAAACAGGTTGACACCGAGCCAGCCGTTGCACGTCCAGCTTGCCATGAACGCGAAAGGCGAGTTGCTGGTCATCCACCAACCGGTATGGAAGACAGCCTTGAAGAACAGATGGTGCCAAAGCACGCCCAGGATCGCGAATCCGCGCAAAAGGTCGAGCGCCGGCAGGTGGGGCGCGCGGAATCCGCGATCGGCCTTGACCGGCTCGCATGGTGCTGTCGCCACGATCGCCCCCGTCAAACGCTTACGTCTCTCAGGTCCAGTGTAAATGGAAACTCCGCCGTTGGGCCAGCGCGAGCCGGAGCATCGATGGTGCCGGGCGTATGGCCGTAGCGGTCGAAACGCGCGAGGCGGCGGCTTTCGACCTCGAAGGCGTTGACCGGGAAAGCATCGTAGCTGCGTCCGCCCGGATGTGCCACGTGGTAGCGGCAGCCACCGAGAGAGCGCCGCGACCAGGCATCGACCAGGTCGAACACGAGCGGCGCCTGGGCCGGAATCGTCGGATGCAACGACGAGGGCGGTTGCCAGGCCTTGGAGCGCACGCCGGCGACGAACTCGCCAACCGTGCCGGTCGGGCGCAGCGGGATGCCCCGGCCGTTGCAGGTGGCGACGTAGCGGTCCGGAGCGAGGCCGCTGAGCTTCACCTGCAGGCGCTCGACCGAGGAATCGACGTAGCGCACCGTGCCGCCGACCGTGCCTTCCTCGCCCACGACGTGCCGGGGCTCGAGCGCGTGGCGCAGTTCCAGTGCGATACCCCGCGTGGCGTAGTCGCCGACGATGGGGAAGCGGAATTCGAAGTGTGGCGCGAACCAGTCGCGCTCGATCGCGTAGCCAGCGGCGCGCGTCTCGCGGATCACGCCGGCGAAATCCGGTTCGACGAAGTAAGGCAGCATGAAGCGGTCGTGCAGCTCGGTGCCCCAGCGCGCGAGACGCGGCGGCGCATACGGCTCGCGCCAGAAGCGCGCGATCAGGGCGCGCAGCAGCAACTGCTGGGCCAGGCCTATCTGCGCATGCGGCGGCATCTCGAACGCACGCATTTCGCGCAGGCCAAGGCGGCCCGCGGCGCCCTCTGGCGCATAGAGTTTGTCGATGCAGAACTCGGCGCGATGCGTGTTGCCGGTGACGTCGATCAGGAGGTTGCGCAGCAAGTGGTCTAGCAGCCTCGGCGGCGCGAAGCCGCCGATGTCGGGAAACTGCTTGAACGCGACCTCGAGTTCGTACAGCGAGTCGTTGCGTGCTTCGTCCACGCGTGGCGACTGCGACGTCGGGCCGATGAACAGGCCGCTGAACAGGTACGACAGCGAAGGATGGTTGTGCCAGTACGAGAGCAAGCTGCGCAGCAGGTCGGGGCGGTGCAGGAACGGCGAATCGCCCGTGGTCGTGCCGCCGAGAACGAAGTGGTTGCCGCCGCGGGTACCGGTGTGGCGGCCATCGAGCATGAATTTCCCGGCGACGAGTTTTTCCTGGCGCGCAGCTTCGTACAGGTGCGTGGTGCGCTCGACGAGTTGTTCCCAGTTGTCCGACGGATGGATATTGACCTCGATGACGCCGGGGTCGGGCTGACGCGGAACCAGTTCAGGCGCGGGTCGCGCGGCGGCTCGTAGTCTTCGAGCAGCACCGGCGTGCAGAGCGCGGCGGCGGTGTCCTCTATCGCCGCAGTCAGTTCGAGGTAGTCCTCCAGGTGCGCGAGCGGCGGCATGAAAAGGTACAGATTTCCATTTCTTGCCTCGGCGCAGAGCGCGGTGCGCGTGATCCCGCCGGCGGATTCGAAAGGTGCGGGCCGGCGATCGCGTTGCTCGCCATTCCCTTGAAAGCGGGAGTCCGGTTCTTGATCTCGACGAACAGCGAAGGCCGGATCCCGGTCCGCGCCGGAATGACGCGTGGCGATGCCTTCACCGCAATGGCGGACAAGAGCAGTCCCGGCTGTTTCGCCGCCATGCATTGCCGCTGCGCCGCGCAGGCCCGGCATTTGCCTGTGTAGCTGCAGCGCGCGCGGCAGTGGCCTCGGTGCCTGCGAGGGATCGGCCGCGTGCACCCACGGATGGTCGCTTTCGCTCACCCAGGGTTGCGAGTCCAGCGGGAGGCGCCAGCCGAGCGCGGAATCGCCGGGGATCAGGTAGCAGTGCTCGCCGCGCAGGAACCATGGACCGGTCTGCCACCGGCCCGGCGGCTTGGCCAGCGGTAACACACGACCGACGACGTGCGAGAGGCCGGCGCGGAACACGCGCATCAGGCGCTCGCGTTCGAGCGGATCTGCCACGCGTGGATCGAACGGATCGACGTTGCCTGGCAGACGGCGCTCGCGCCACAAGTAGTAGAACAGATCGTCGTAAGCCGGAAAGACACCTCAGTCGACGATAGCAAGAATCTGCTGCGGCGCAACGAAAAAATCCGACCGCCATCGTGTCGCCAATGCGGAAGGCCACGGGATGCAAGCTATTTCTTGCCGAACTCGCCATTGGCTTGCACGATCGTCGAGCCGTCCGCCTGCGGCGTACCGATCTTGCGCAGGGCGGCGGCGATGGCTGGGTCGCCACCGCGCGCGCTGAGCTGCACGGCAGCGTCGTAGCTGGTCTTCGTGGTCTTGAACGTGCCGTTGACCTGGAGTGGGCCGCCGAGGTCGCCGATCACGCCGATGATGCTGCCGTCGGGGTCGGTGCCCAGACTCCACTCCATGTCGCCCAGCGTCGCCTGGCGCACGCCGGAGACGGTGACTCCGTGCCAGACCAGCTTGCCGGCGATCGCGCTCGGCCACAGGCTTTCGCGCAGCGTGAGCCGGGCAAAGTTGCCGTCGACATCGCCGCCGACCTCGATGCCGGGCAGGCGGATCAGCGGCGCGAGCAGTGTGGCCGGGAACTTGAGAGTCGCGTCGGTGAGCTCGAGCGCATGCCCGGCACCGAGCTTCCACTTCGCCGCGAGCTGGGCGTGCCCGCCGTCGTTCTTCAGCGTGCCGGCAATGCCGCCGTCGGCGGCGGTGTCAAACGTCGCGTCGACGTTGCCGAGCAGTTCGTGCGAAACCGCTGCGGTTGCCGCGTCGTTCCAGCGCAGGTTGCCGCGCGCCTCAGCCGGCGCCGTGCCGGTGCGCAACAGGATGTGGACGAGCTTGCCGTCGATCGTGCCGGCGGCATTCGCATTCGGCTGGCCGAGCAGTGCCGTGGCGAGCGATGCGGGCAGCTTGAACGTGAAGTCGTT
Source organism: Rudaea sp. (assembly GCF_057139185.1). Classification (NCBI taxonomy): domain Bacteria; kingdom Pseudomonadati; phylum Pseudomonadota; class Gammaproteobacteria; order Lysobacterales; family Rhodanobacteraceae; genus Rudaea; species Rudaea sp. The sequence goes on from NZ_DBNHDN010000030.1 coordinate 129,514, forward strand.
CAGTTCCAGGTCGCGCGTCGGTTTGAGCTTGAGCGCACCGTCGAACTGCGCGCCGCCGCCGGTGTTCTTGACCTTGCCCGCGATGTTGCCGTCGGCCGCGGCGTCGAACGTCGTTTCCACCGTGCCGAGTTCGGTGTCGGCGAGCTTGGCCTTGATCCAGCGCGCCTTGCCGTCACGCAACTGGGTTGGCCAGCCGTCGAGCACGGTAAGACTGGCCGCACTGCCTTCGATGTCGCCTTCGGCCTTGGCCGTCACCTGCAGCATGTCCGCGGCCGTGTGCGCCGGCAGGCTGAAGCTGAGGTTGTCGAACGTGTTGCCCGTCGGCGACTTCGTCAGCGTGCCCTGGGTCTTGAGTGCGTCCCCGGAGATGGCGAAGTCGGCAACGCGACGACCCTCGAGCAGCGGCTTGAAGCGCAGGTGCCAGTCGAGTTGGCCGAGCGCGCGGTCGCGCACGCTGATGCTGCCCGCGTGGCCATTCCAGATCGTGCCAGAAAGGTCGGACAGCGTCACCGTCTTGGACGGCTTCATCAAATAGCGATAGCCGAAGCTGGCCGGGCAGAACCAGATCGCCGCGGTGGCGGCCACGATCAGGAGCAGGACGACTACGAAAAAACGGCGCATGGGTTGGTTTCCATTGGAATGTGCGAATTCTATTCTTTGCCCGTCATTTCCGCTTTCGCGGGAACGACGCGAAAAGCCGAGCGCGAACGATTCGTGCGATATCGGCAAAAGAGCCGCCCTACAACAATCCCTTGAGCCGATAGAGCAAATCCAGCGCCGCGCGTGGCGTCAGCGCATCGACCTCGACCTCGCGCAACGCGTCTTCGACCGCGCTCGGCTTTGCGAGTTCGAACAGGCCAAGTTGCGGCGACGCCGCCTCGTCGGGGTCGCGGGATGCGGGCGATCGCCGCGCCTTGAGTTCGAGCGCCGCGAGATGTTTGCGCGCGTCCGCGATCACCGCCTTCGGCACGCCGGCGAGCGCGGCGACATGCAGGCCGAAGCTGCGGCTGGCCGGACCTTCCTTGACCGCGTGCATGAACACGAGCTGGTCGTCGTACTCGACCGCATCGAGATGCACGTTGGCGATGCCGGGATACTGCGCTGCGAGTTCGGTCAGTTCGAAGTAATGCGTGGCAAACAGGGTGAAGGCGTGGTTTTTCGTCGCCAGTTGCACGGCGCAGGCCTGGGCGAGGGCGAGGCCGTCGTAGGTCGAAGTGCCGCGCCCGACTTCGTCCATGAGCACGAGACTGTGTCGCGTCGCGTTGTGCAGGATGCTTGCCGTCTCGCTCATTTCGACCATGAACGTCGACTGGCCGCGCGACAGGTCGTCACCCGCACCGATGCGGGTGAATATGCGGTCGATGCTGCCGATCGTCGCGGCGTCCGCGGGCACGAAGCTGCCGATGTGTGCAAGCAGTACGATCAGTGCGTTCTGGCGCATGTATGTGGACTTGCCGCCCATGTTCGGGCCGGTGATGACGAGCGTGCGCCGCGTGTCGTCGAGCACGAGGTCGTTCGGTTCGAACGGATCGCTGCGCACCTGCTCGACGACCGGATGGCGGCCACGCACGATGCGGATGCCGGCGGCGTCGACGAGCTGCGGCGCGCGCCAGTTCAACGCGTCGGCGCGATCGGCGAGCGCGGCGAGCACGTCGAGTTCGGCAATTGCCGCGGCGGCCTGCTTCAGTGCCCCCAGGCGTTCGACAAGGAAGTCGAGCAGCGCTTCGTACAGCGCGCGCTCGCGCATCAATGTGCGCTCGCGCGCCGACAACACCTTGTCCTCGAACGATTTCAGTTCTTCGGTGATGTAGCGTTCGGCGCCCTTGAGAGTTTGCCGGCGCGTGTAGTGGGTCGGCGCCTTGTCGGCCTGTGCCTTGCTGATCTCGATGTAGTAGCCGTGCACGCTGTTGTAGCCGACCTTGAGCGTCGGAATGCCGCTCGCCGCCTTCTCGCGTTCCTCGAGATCGATCAGGAACTGGTTGGCGTTGGTCGACAACATGCGCAGTTCGTCGAGTTCCGCATCGTAACCCGTGCGGATCACGCCACCGTCGCGCAGCAGCACGGGCGGCTGTTCGAGCACGGCGCGCGCGAGATGTTGCGCGGTGTCGGCGTGTTCGCCGAGTTGGTCGAGCAGGGAGTGCAGCAGCGGCGAATCGATCAATTGTGAAGTGCGGCCGTGGACGGACGCTTTTTGATCTTCGTGGTCACGAAGGAGGACACGAAACAAACCCGGTGCGGCGAGCAGGCCATCGCGCAACGTGGACAGATCGCGCGGGCGCGCCGAGCGCAGTGCGACGCGCGCAAGGATGCGTTCGAGATCGCCGATACCGCGCAGCACCTCGCGCACGCCGTCGCAACGACGCAATGTGATCAGGCTGTCGATCGCTTGCTGACGCCGGCGCAGGACATCGCGGTCGCGCAGCGGCCGGTGCAGCCATCGGCGCAGTGCGCGCGCGCCCATCGGCGTGATCGTAGTATCCAGCACGCCGAGCAGGGTGTGCTCGTGACGACCGCCCGGGTGCGTGTCGAGTTCGAGATTGCGCCGCGTCGTCGCGTCGAGTGCGATTGTTTCATCAGGGCTCTCGGCGGCGAGTCCCGGCAGGTGCGGCAGCGCGGATTTCTGCGTTTCGCTCACGTAGCCGAGCAGCGCGCCCGCCGCGGCGATCGCCAGTGGCATCGCTTCGATGCCGAAGCCGGACAGGTCGCGCGTGCCGAAAAACTTGTTGAGCTGGCGCTGTGCCGTCTCGGTGTCGAAATGCCACGGCGCGCGCTTGCGCAGGCCGGGCAGCGCGACGACGAAACCCGGCCAGGCAATGTCTTCGGCGACCAGCGTTTCCGCGGGCGCGAGACGCGCGAGTTCGGAGGCGAGTTGTTCCGCATCCAACGCTTCGCTGAGCAGGAATCGCCCGCCGGCGAGATCGACCCAGGCGAGACCGTAGCGGTTCTTGCCGGTGGCGATCGCGAGCAGCAGATTGTCGCGTCGTTCTTCGAGCAAGGCTTCGTCGGTCACGGTGCCCGGCGTGACCACGCGCACGACCTTGCGTTCGACCAGGCCTTTGGTTGCCGCGGGGTCGCCGATCTGTTCGCAAATCGCCACCGATTCACCGAGTTTGATCAGCCGGGCGAGATAATTTTCGGCCGCGTGATACGGCACGCCGGCCATCGGAATCGGCGCGCCAGCCGAGGCGCCGCGCTGGGTCAGCGTGATGTCGAGCAGGCGCGCGGCCTTGCGCGCATCGTCGTAGAACAACTCGTAGAAATCGCCCATGCGGAAAAACACCAGTGTGTCTGGATACTCGGCCTTGGCGGCGAAGTACTGGCGCATGAGCGGGGTGTGCTGGGTGAGGTCGGGCGTCGTCATCCGGCCAAACGCTGGGAGGGGGCGGGGCAGTGTACCGTGACCGGGCGTCTGGCTGTCCGCCTTTCGCCGCGGAAGTCCGCAGTGAAGCGAATCGATCCGTGCAAGGGCGGCACGATTGTCCCGGCGACAGGTATTTCAGTCGCGGGGCGTCACCGGCGTTTGCGGCCGGGCCGTCCGGTCGGCGGCGATGCGGTGAGGACGTCCTCGGCGCGCGGCGGGCAATAGATGCCATGCAGCGTCTGGATCACGCGTTCGGCAGGTCCGCTCGCCAGGCGGTAGTGGATCGTCTGTGCTTCACGTCGCGTGATGACGAGTCCGTCTTCGCGCAATCGTGCCAGGTGTTGGGAAAGTGCAGACTGACTGAGGTCGAGTTGCTCATGTAGCGCGCCGACGCTGCTTTCGCCAGTGACCAGCAGGCACAGAATGCGCAGACGCTGGGCATTGGCCAGGGATTTGAGCAGGCGCGAGGCGCTGTCGGCGTGCGTCGCCATCGCGGCCGCATCCTGATTTTTCTGGCGTGACTGGATTCGGGGCATGCGTCGGTATTTCTCGATAGTGGTCCGTATGCTGCATCATCGCATGAAACTTGCTTGAATTCTAAATTAGAATGCACTAATATAGAAACCTGAGGATCATTTTCCAACCGGGAGAGTAGCAATGAACATCGATCGTTTCGTCATGCGTTTTGCCGGCAGCATGGTGGTCGCCAGCGTGCTGTTGGCACACTACGTCTCGCCGATGTGGCTTTGGCTGACGTTGTTTGTCGGCCTGAACTTGCTGCAGGCCTCGTTCACTGGGTTCTGTCCGCTGGCAAAACTGCTGCGCAAGGTTGGCGTCAAGCCGGGCAGTGCCTTTCCATTGTGAGCGGAGAATGGACGGGCATTCCATGACGGGATCGGTGCGCCGCTTGCTTGCGGGCGCAACGCAACGAGGTCGCGGCGGCGACGCACGCGATCGATGCCGCGGCTCGATGCAGGGGCCGTGGATATGGACAGCGTGGCGAACCGTCGCGTTGCTGGCCGTCGCGTCGCTCGCTGCGTGCGGCCGCGAATCGGCGCCGCCCAGGCCGGCGGCAGCGCCTCCATTGGAGACATTCGTCGTCGCCAGGACCGATGCGCCGCACGAGCGGCTTTGGGACGGTGTCGTCGCGGCAATCAACGAAACGACATTGGCGGCGCAAACCAATGCTCGCGTGCGGGAGCTTGCGGTCGATGCCGGCGATCGCGTCGCCAAGGGCGACGTACTGCTGCGGTTGACCGATGTCGAGCAGAATTCGGGGCGACGCAGTGCCGAGGCAGCCGTGACCGCGACGCGTGCCGAGGCAGTGCAGGCCGAGGCCAACTGGAGGCGGATCGATGAAATCCATGCACGCAAGCTCGTCGCGCGCGCCGATCTCGATGCGGCGACGGCGCGACGCGATGCGGCTCGCGCCGCATTGGCTTCAGCCGAAGCGCAATCGCGCAGCGCCGCGCAACAAGCCGACTACACCATCGTGCGTGCGCCATTCGATGGTGTGGTGACGCAGCGCTTCGTCGAGCTCGGTCAAGCCGTGCAATCCGGCCCGCCTCAGCCACAGGCGCTGCTGGCGCTGGCGGCACTGGATGCGCTTCGCGTCGATGTGCCGGTGGCGCAGGGAACGGTCGATGCGATTCGCGCGCAGGCCAAGGCATCGATCGTTCTCGACGGCGGCTCGCGGCGCGTGCCGGCGGCGAGCGTCGTCGTGTTGCCGACCGCGGATCCGGCGACGCATACGTTTCGTGTACGCGTCGGCGTGCCTGTCGGCACGGCAGGACTGTGGCCCGGCATGGCCGTCAAAGTCGCGTTCGTGGCCGACGTCGCGCCGCGGCTGTTGGTGCCGGCCGGTGCGCTCGTGCGGCGCGGCGAAATCGATGGAGTTTACGTGGTCGATGCGGATCATGGCGTCGGGTTGCGCCTGCTGCGGCTCGGCCATCGGTCCGGCGATGAATTGGAAGTGCTGTCCGGCCTCGCTGCCGGCGAGCGTGTCGCGAGCGATCCGCAGGCCGCCGCGCGCTGGCTGGCTGCGCGGCATGCCGGGAAGGTCGGGCCGTGAGTGAGTCGTTGGGATTCTCCGGGCGCGTCGCGCGCGCCTTCCAGCAGCATCCGCTGACGCCAATCCTGGCTTTGACAGCGCTGTTGCTCGGACTGGCGGCGATGTGGATCACGCCGCGAGAAGAGGAGCCGCAGATCGACGTGACCATGGCCAATGTCATCGTGCCGTTTCCCGGCGCGGAAGTGCGCGATGTCGAAAACCTCGTCGCATCGCCGCTAGAGCAGGTGCTGGCGGGCATCGACGGGCTCAAGCATGTGTATTCGGTCAGTCGCCCCGGCATGGCCTTGTTCACGGTCGAATTCCAGGTGGGAGTGCCACGCCAAACCGCACTGGTGCGTCTCTACAACCAGGTATTCCAGCATCGCGACCTGTGGCCGGAAGGCCTTGGCGTCGGTCAACCGCTGATTCGTGCGATGGGCATCGACGATGTGCCGGTGATGGCGCTGACCTTGTGGAGCGACGAGGCGGATATCGGCGCCATCCAGCTGGCCGAAGTTGCGCACACGCTGGAAACGGACATCAAGCACATCTCCGGGACACGCGATGTCTACACCCTGGGTGCGCCGGATCGCGCCGTCGTCGTCGAACCCGACGCGACGAAGCTGGCGACGTATGGTTTGGCGTTCGACGATCTGGATCGATCGCTGAAGTCGGCGAATACGGTGGCGCAGGCGGGAAAACGTGTCACCGGTGATCGCGACGTGCCGTTGACCGCCGGCACTTTCCTCGGCGATGCCGACGACGTAGCCCAGCTCGTGGTCGGGCTCCACGATGGCCAGCCCGTGTTCCTGGCCGACGTCGCTCAGCTGCGGCGTGGTGCCGATCTTCCGTCCCGTTACGTGTGGTTTGGCACGCCGCCGGGTAAGGCGGGGCCGGCAGCCGGCATGGCGCCGGCGGTGACGATCGCGATTACCAAGAAGTCCGGTGCCAACGCTGCCGACATCACGCGGGCGATCACTGCGCGCGTGGCGGCGCTGCGCGACATATCGATTCCGGTCGGCGTTCATGTCGATGTCACGCGCGACTACGGGCGCACTTCGACCGACAAGGCCGAACTCCTCATCCACAAGCTGCTGTTTGCCACGCTGTCGGTCGTGTTGCTGGTGCTCGCGACGCTCGGCTGGCGCGAGGCGTTCGTGGTCGGTGCGGCGGTGGTCATCACGTTGATGTTGACGCTGTTCGCCTCGTGGGCGATGGGCTTCACCGTCAATCGCGTTTCGCTGTTTGCGTTGATCTTCTCGATCGGCATTCTCGTCGACGATGCAATCGTGGTGGTCGAGAACATCCATCGTCGCCTGGCGCTGGGCGGGCGCACGTTGCATGAAGTGATTCCCGAGGCCGTTGCCGAAGTCGGTGGGCCAACGATCCTCGCGACGTTCACCGTCATTGCCGCGCTTTTGCCGATGGCGTTCGTGTCGGGCCTGATGGGACCGTACATGCGACCGATTCCGATCAATGCCTCAGCTGGCATGCTGTTGTCGCTCGCGGTCGCGCTGGTGGTGACGCCGTGGTTGTCGCTGAAGCTGATCGGGCATCACCGCGCCTCCGCGTCCGTGGCGGAGGCGGGTGGTGGACGTCTGCCGAAGGTGTTCCGACGCCTGATGACGCCGTTTCTCGACGAGGGCCGCGGTCGCCGCCGGCGGCGCTGGCTGTTCGTGGCGATGGCGGTGATGGTGTTGCTTGCGGCAAGCCTCGTGGTATTCCGCGTGGTGGTCCTGAAGATGCTGCCGTTCGACAACAAATCCGAATTCCAGGTCGTCGTCGACATGCCCGAGGGCAGTACGCTGGAGACGACCAACCGGTTGCTGACGGAGCTCGCCCATGCGCTCGACGGGCTGTCGGAGGTCCTGAACTATCAAGGGTATGCCGGCACCGCCGCACCGATCAACTTCAACGGCCTCGTGCGCCAGTACTACCTGCGCGACGACGCTATCGACGGTGATCTGCAGGTGAATCTCGTCGACAAGCACGAGCGTCGGCGCCAGAGTCACGAGATAGCCCTGGCCGTGCGACCGACGCTGGCGAAGATCGGTGCGCGCCATGGCGCGTCGGTAAAGGTAGTCGAGGTGCCGCCCGGTCCACCGGTGCTGGCGCCGATCGTGGCCGAGATCTACGGACCGGACTACATGACGCTGCGCAAGCTGGCGGAGGGCATTGAAAAGGAGTTCCACTCCGATGCCGATATCGTCGACATCGACAGCAGCGTCGAGGCGGAAGCGCCGCGCGACGTCGTCGTCGTCGACCGCGACCGTGCGGCCCGCCTCGGCGTGAGTCAGTCCGACATTGCGCGCACGCTCTCGGCCGCCTTGTCCGGCGGCGATGCCACATATCTGCTCGATGGCCGCTCGCGCTACGCGGTGCCGATGCGCTTGCGCCTGTCCGCGGGCGATCAGGCGTCGCTTGATGCCGTGCTCGGCTTGCGCGTGCGCGCGCGCAGCAGCGCATTGGTGCCACTGTCCGCGATCACCCAGATGCGCAAGGCCGACTGGGAAAAGGCGATCCATCACAAGGATCTGCTGCCTTACGCCTACGTCGTGGGCGACGACGCCGGGCACGCGGACAGTCCTCTGTACGGCATGTTCACGATGGTCGGCAAGCTCGGACGCGAAGCGATGGCCGGGCAGGCGCTCGCGCAGAATTTCATTGCCCAACCCGACGACGTCGCCGGCTATGCGATCAAGTGGGACGGCGAGTGGCAGATCACCTATGAGACCTTTCGTGACATGGGTCTGGCGTATTCCGTAGGGTTGGCGCTGATCTATCTTCTCGTGGTCGGCCAGTTCCGGAGCTATGTCGTGCCGTTGATCATCATGGCGCCGATCCCGCTGACCGTGATCGGTGTAATGCCCGGGCACGCCTTGCTAGGTGCCCAGTTCACGGCAACTTCGATGATCGGCATGATCGCGCTCGCCGGAATCATCGTGCGCAATTCCATCCTGCTGATCGATTTCATCGATCAGGCGCTCGCGGCCGGACAGCCGTTGCGTGATGCCGTGATCGAGGCTGCGGCGGTCCGCGCCAAGCCGATCGCCTTGACTGCACTGGCGGCGATGATCGGAGGCTTTTTCATTCTTGACGATCCGATCTTCCAGGGCCTCGCGGTGTCGTTGATTTTCGGTATTCTGGTGTCGACCGTGTTGACGCTGCTGGTGATTCCGTTGTCGTACTACAGCTATTTTGCGGCGCGCGGGAAAATCCGGTAGAAGGAGATTTCACGAAGGAGTGCCCCATGTCCACGACCGCGACCGTCGACGACGCCACATTGAACTCCCTTGCGCGCGACATTGCGGTCGAATATTCCCGGCGCGGCGCCACACTCGTCACCGCAGAGTCGTGCTCGGGAGGGTGGATCGCGAAAACGTTGACCGACATCGCCGGATCGTCGGCGTGGTTCGAATGCGGGGTCGTGGTATACAGCTACGAAGCGAAGGAATCCTTGCTCGGCGTGCGGCCGGAAACCCTCGAAGAACACGGCGCGGTGAGTCGCGAAACCGTCATCGAGATGGTGGCGGGAGCGCTGGCCCGCTTCGGAGCGACGGTGGCCGTGGCCGTCACCGGCATCGCCGGGCCTTCCGGCGGCACCGCCGACAAACCGGTGGGCACGGTCTGGATCGGCTGGAAGCGGCGTGGCGGTTACGCGCACGCGGAACAGTTCCATTTCGACGGCGACCGCGAAGCCGTGCGTCGACAGACCGTTGCTGCGGCGCTGCGCGGCGTGCTGAAAATTCTTACAAGCTGACGCGCGATTCCGCGCATGCTTCGATGTGGCCGGGTGTGGGATAATTCGCGGCGTCGCAATCCGTGAGATCGGCGCAGCGCACGATCCCAGCCCACAGAAATCCCACTCGAGGTATCCGCAATGGACGACAACAAGCGCAAGGCGCTCTCCGCCGCACTCGGCCAGATCGAAAAGCAGTTCGGCAAGGGCGCCGTCATGCGCATGGGCGACCGCACGGTCGATGCGGTCGAGGCGATCCCGACCGGCTCGCTGATGCTCGACATGGCGCTCGGCATCGGCGGCCTGCCGCGCGGCCGCGTCGTCGAGATCTACGGACCGGAGTCCTCGGGCAAGACCACGCTGACGCTGCAGGTCATCGCGCAGGCGCAGAAGCTCGGCGGTACCTGCGCCTTCATCGACGCGGAGCACGCACTCGATCCGGTCTACGCCGAGAAACTCGGCGTCAAGGTCGAAGACCTGCTGCTGTCGCAGCCCGACACGGGCGAGCAGGCGCTGGAAATCGCCGACATGCTGGTGCGTTCGAGCGCGGTCGACGTGATCGTGGTCGACTCGGTCGCCGCGCTGACCCCGCGCGCGGAAATCGAAGGCGAAATGGGCGACCAGTTGCCCGGCCTGCAGGCGCGCCTGATGTCGCAGGCGCTGCGCAAGCTGACCGGCAACATCAAGCGCTCGAACACGATGGTCATCTTCATCAATCAATTACGCATGAAGATCGGCGTGATGATGCCGGGGCAGAGCCCGGAGACGACGACCGGCGGCAACGCGCTCAAGTTCTATGCCTCCGTGCGCCTCGACATCCGCCGCATCGGCGCGGTCAAGAAGGGCGACGAGATCGTCGGCAACCAGACCAAGATCAAGGTGGTCAAGAACAAACTCGCGCCGCCGTTCAAGCAGATCGTTACCGAGATCCTCTACGGTGAGGGCATCAGCCGCGAAGGCGAGTTGATCGACATGGGTTCCGACAACAAGATCGTCGAGAAATCCGGCGCCTGGTACAGCTACGGCGGCGAGCGCATCGGCCAGGGCAAGGACAATGCGCGCCAGTACCTCAAGGAAAACCCGAGCGCGGCCAAGGAAATCGAGGACAAACTGCGAGCCGCGCTCGCGCCTAAGGCGAACGCGCCAGCGGCGTTGACCGAGGAAGTCGAAGAAGCCTGAGTGGCTCCGCGCGCCTGGCGTCGACGCGACAGCACGCTGAACAGACGGAAACGCGAAGCGGAGGATCCGCTCCGGTTTCGCGTCCTTGTCTTTATTTTCGGCGCGGGCAAAGTACGCGATTGCATCTGCGGTCCATGTCCGCACGATTGGCTTTGCGACCGCCCGGGAAAGGGGCGTCGCACTCCCGCCCCTGGCTTGCAAACCCGGCGATCGTCCACACTTGACGGGATGGAGATCTCGCGTCACCCTCGCTGCGTCCGCGTTCCGGGCCGGCGAAACGGTGATGCGGGCGAGAAAAACATCAGGAAACCCAATGTCCACTCCCGTTTCGAATCAGCCTGTCCAGCCGCACCTGTCTCACATCAACGAACTGCCGGTGTTGCCGCTGCGCGATGTCGTCGTCTATCCGCACATGGTGATTCCGTTGTTCGTCGGGCGCGAGAAATCGGTGCGTGCGCTGGACATGGCGATGGAAGGCGACAAGCGCATCCTGCTTGTCGCCCAACGCAGCCCGGACATCGACGATCCGCAGGCGGGCGATCTGTATTCGATCGGCACGGTCGCAACCGTGCTGCAACTGCTCAAGCTGCCCGACGGCACGATCAAGGTGCTGGTCGAAGGGCTGATGCGCGCGGAGGTGTCGAGCTTCTCCGAGCGCGACGGCATCATGACCGGCTACGCGCGGGCACTCGAGTCGATGTACACGCGTGAGCCGCGCGAGGTCGAGGTCGTCTCGCGCTCGCTCGTGTCGATGTTCGAGCAGTTCGTCAAGCTCAATCGCAAGATTCCGCCGGAATTGCTGGCGACGTTGTCCGGCATCGACGACACCAGCCGCCTCGCCGACACCATCGCCGGGCACTTGTCGATTCGCCTGCAGGACAAGCAGCGCGTACTGGAGACGGCCGATGTGGCCGATCGCCTCGAAATGCTCATGGGTTTCGTCGACGGCGAAATCGACGTGCAGCAGATCGAGAAGCGCATCCGCGGCCGGGTCAAGTCGCAGATGGAGAAGAGCCAGCGCGAGTACTACCTCAACGAGCAGATGAAGGCGATCCAGAAAGAGCTGGGCGAGGGCGAGGATGCGCCGAACGAGGTCGAGGAGCTGACCAAGAAGATCGACAAGGCCGGCATGCCGCCGCCGGTCGAAAAGAAGGCGCGCGCGGAACTGAACAAGTTGAAGCAGATGCCGCCGATGTCGGCCGAAGCGACCGTCGTGCGCAACTACATCGACTGGCTGGTCGGCGCGCCGTGGAAGAAGCGCAGCAAGGTGCGCAAGGACCTGGGGGCGGCCGAGGAAGTGCTCGATGCCGATCATTTTGGCCTGGAAAAGGTCAAGGAGCGCATCGTCGAGTATCTCGCCGTGCAATCGCGCGTGAAGAAGATGAAGGGCCCGATCCTCTGCCTCGTCGGGCCGCCGGGCGTTGGCAAAACCTCGCTGGGTCAGTCGATCGCCAAGGCGACCGGGCGCAAGTTCGTGCGCATGTCGCTCGGTGGTGTGCGCGACGAGGCGGAGATTCGCGGCCACCGACGCACTTACATCGGCTCGATGCCTGGGCGGTTGATCCAGAACCTCAACAAGGTCGGCACGAAGAACCCGTTGTTCGTGCTCGACGAAATCGACAAGATGTCGATGGATTTTCGCGGCGATCCGTCGTCGGCGCTGCTCGAGGTGCTCGATCCGGAGCAGAACCACGCGTTCAACGACCACTACCTCGAGGTCGATTTCGATCTGTCCGAGGTGATGTTCATCGCCACGGCGAACTCGCTCAACATTCCCGGCCCGTTGCTCGATCGCATGGAAGTGATCCGCATTCCCGGCTATACCGAAGAAGAGAAGATCAATATCGCCGAGCGCTACCTGCTGCCGAAACAGATCAAGGCGAATGGCCTCAGGCCGGAGGAAATCGCGGTCAAGACCGAGGCCGTGCGCGACATGATCCGCTACTACACGCGCGAGTCGGGTGTGCGCAATCTCGAGCGCGAACTGGCCAAGATCTGCCGCAAGGTCGTGACCGAACTGACCTTGGCTGCGGACAAGGCCAGGAAGTCGGGCAAGGGCGAGAAGAAGCGCGGCAAGATTACCGTCGACGGCAAGAACCTCGATCGCTACCTGGGCGTGCGCAAGTTCCAGTTCGGGCGCAGGGAACTGCAGAACGAGGTCGGCCTGGTCACGGGTTTGGCCTGGACTTCGGTCGGCGGCGAATTGCTCAGCATCGAGGCCTCGATCGTGTCCGGCAAGGGCAGGCTCGTGAATACCGGCCAGCTCGGCGACGTGATGAAGGAGTCGATCCAGGCTGCGCTGTCGGTCGTTCGCGCGCGCACCGATCGGCTCGGCATCGAGGCGGACTTCCACCAGAAATACGACATCCACATCCATGTACCCGAAGGCGCGACGCCGAAGGACGGTCCGTCCGCGGGTATCGGCATGTGCACGGCACTCGTTTCGGCTCTGACCAAGGTGCCGGTGCGCTCCGAGGTGGCGATGACCGGCGAGATCACGCTGCGCGGCCGCGTGCTGCCGATCGGCGGACTCAAGGAGAAGCTGCTCGCGGCGCACCGCGGTGGCATCGAGACCGTGATCATTCCCGAGGAGAACGAGAAGGATCTGGCGGAGATTCCGAAGAACGTGACCGAGTCGCTCAAGATCCGGCCGGTGCGCTGGATCGACGAGGTGCTCGACATCGCGCTCGAACGACCGCTCTCGCCGTTGCCGGAAAAGGTGGAAAATGCGCAAAATGTCGCGGCGGAGCCGGCCGTCGAGGACGGCGCCGGGTCGACCGCGGTGCGCCCCCACTGAAGCCTCCCCGCATGTCGACGTGCTGCGTCGACATGCAAATTTCTGACCAGCGTGTCAAGCGCGAATGCACAAAACCCGGTGCGGCGACGGCATGGCGAAAATCGCTGCAAGGCGCATCGGAATTGGTGTTGCGCGCCATGGGGCAGGCTGGTATAAAGTTCGCGCCGCGCTTCATGAAGGCGCCCGTACGGGCAAGATTCTGAAATTGTGGCATGACGAGGCAAGCAAGCACGGAAACATCGACGCCTGCGGCTGCTTCTTGATGATTTCGATTACCTAACGGCGAGCGCTCGCCAAATTCCTTCCGGGAGAAACAAGTCATGAATAAATCTGATTTCATTACCGCGGTGGCCGACTCGGCCGAGCTGAGCAAGGCCGACGCGGGCCGCGCGATCGAAGGCGTGATTGAAGTAATCACGAAGGCGTTGAAGAAGGGCGACAGCGTCGCGCTCGTCGGCTTCGGCACCTTCCTCGCGCGCAAGCGCGCCGCGCGCACGGGCCGCAATCCGCGCACGGGCCAGACGATCAAGATCAAGGCTTCGAAAAATCCGTCGTTCAAGGCTGGCAAAGCACTCAAGGATGCTCTAAACTAGGCGGCTCGCCTGCCAAGGGTGCTTAGCTCAGCGGTAGAGCGTCGCCCTTACAAGGCGAGGGTCGGGGGTTCGAAACCCTCAGCACCCACCAAACTCGATGCGGGTTACCACTCGTAGCGGTAAGGCAAAAAGATGGAATCCGGTATTCGATTTGCTCCGGGTTTCGACAGACAGTGCGGAGTGGTAGTTCAGCTGGTTAGAATACCGGCCTGTCACGCCGGGGGTCGCGGGTTCGAGTCCCGTCCACTCCGCCACAAATCAAACAAAGGCGCCGCGAGGCGCCTTTGTTTTATCAGCAGTCATTCATGCGTTCGTCGGTGAACGCGAAAGTCAAAAAAGCGGCCAGCCATGGCCGTGCTTCCCACAAAGAGCAATTGTCCATGCTGCAGTCATTGCACGACAGGTTTTCCGGTATCGCGGCGAAGATCCTCCTCGGCGTCGTCGTGATCGTATTCGGCGGGTTCTTCGGCATCGAGCAGTACATGAATCCGAAGAGCGATACCTTCGTTGCGAAAGTGAACGGCAAGGAGATTGGCCAGGATCAGTTTCGCGAAGCGTACAACCGCTTTCGCTCGCAGGCGCAGCAGGCCTACGGTGCGCAATTCGACGCAGCCGCATTCGACACGCCTGAGCGCAAGCGTCAGGTACTCGACCAGCTGATCAACGAGCAGTTGCTCAATCAGGCGAACGAGAAGTTGGGCGTCATGGTACCTGTCGCACAGGTGCGCGATGCAATCCAGAACATTCCGGCGTTCCAGACCGACGGCAAGTTCGACCGCAAGCTCTACAATTTGCGCGTACAGGCCGCGGGCATGACGGAAAGGTCGTTCGAGGACGGCGTGATCAAGGATCTGGCAACGCGCCAGCTGCCGGCCGGCCTCAGCCAGATCTCGATCGTGACGAGCGCCGAGGTTGAAGCCTTCCTCAAGCTGCGCGACCAGACCCGCGACTTCGGCTACGTCAAGCTCGAAAAACCCGCTGCCGACGCGATCAAGGTCGCCGACGCGGACATCGAGAAGTACTACAAGGATCACGCCGCCGAGTTCATGACGCCGGAGAAGATTTCGCTGGCCTACGTCGAACTCGACGCGGAGAAGATGAAGTCCGAAGTCACCCCGGACGAGGCGACGCTGAAGCGGCGCTACGAGGAACAGAAGGCGAAATTCACCGCGCCTGAGCAGCGCCAGGCCTCGCACATCCTGGTCAAGGTCGACAGGAATGCGAACGCCGAGGCACAGAAGGCCGCGCTTGAAAAGGCGAAGGCGATCGAGGCGGAAATCAAGGCGGGCAAGGATTTCGCCGTGCTGGCGAAGGAAAAGTCCGACGATCTCGGTTCCAGGGCGCAGGGCGGCGATCTCGGCTGGCTCGAGAAAGGCCTGACCGATCCGGCATTCGAAACCGCGTTGTGGGCAATGAAGAAGGGCGATGTTTCCGCGCCGGTGCTCTCGCCCGAAGGCTACCATGTGATCGAGCTGCGGGACGTACGTGAAGGCAAGGTCAAGCCATTCGAGGAGGTCAAGGCCGAGTTGGCCAAGCAGTACATGGAAACCGAGAACGAGCGCCGTTACAGCGATCTGGCCGGCAAGCTCGTCGACGCCCTCGGCAACGACCCTTCGCTCGCCAACGCAGCCAAGCAGTTCAACCTGCCGCTACAGAAGACCGCGCTGTTCACGCGCGCAGGTGGTGAAGGCATCGCCGCCAACCCGGCGGTGATCAAGGCCGCGTTCGCGCCGGGCGTGCTCGTCGAAGGCAACACCTCGGACGCGATCACGCTCGCGCCGAATCATGTCGTGTTCGTGCACCTTGATCAACACGAGATGCCGGCGCAGAAGCCGCTCGAGCAGGTGCGCGAGGAGATCCGCGGCAGGCTGGTCAGCGAGCGGCTTGCCCGACAGGCGAAGGAGCAGGCCGACACGTTGTATGCGCGCTTGCAGAAGGGCGAGGCGCTGGAGCAGATCGCTGCCGTCGCGAAGGCGAAGGTCGAGCAGGAGAAGGACATTGGCCGCAACGCCGCCAATCTCGACGGCCGGCTGGTTGCGGAAGTATTCAAGCTCGCACGCCCGGCCTCTGCGGACAAGCCGACGACGGCGGAAGTCGCGTTGGCAAACGACGCGTACGCGCTCGTGGCCCTGACTGCGGTCAAGGATGCCGATCCGTCCAAGCTCGATGCGAAGTCGAAGGAGGCCGCGCGCAACCAACTCGCCCAAGGTTACTCCAGCGAAGCCGTGCGCGGTTTCCTCGAGACGTTGCGCAAATCGGCGGACGTCAAGGTCGCCGAAGAGCGGCTGCTGCAGTAGCGCGCATCATGAAAGGCGCTTGACGCGGATCAGGGTGGATGGAGCATTCAAGGAACCAGTTCCTTGCTCGTACCCCGTCCGTGCCGGTGAGTTTTGAATCCGTACAAACCCGCGTTCAGCCTGTCGCTCCGTTCAAATCCCGGTCATGCCGAGCGTGTTGTAGCCCGCGTCGACGTAGGTCACTTCGCCGGTGATTCCCGAGGCGAGATCCGAACACAGGAATGCGGCAGTGTTGCCGACTTCGTCGATCGTCACGCTGCGGCGCAACGGTGCGTTCTGCTCGACGTGATCGAGCATCTTGCGGAAGTTGGCGATGCCCGCTGCCGCGAGGGTCTTGATCGGGCCGGCGGAGATCGCGTTGACGCGCGTGCCTTCGGGGCCGAGGTTGTAGGCGAGATAACGCACCGATGCTTCGAGGCTGGCCTTGGCCAGGCCCATGACGTTGTAGTTCGCCAGTGCGCGCTCGGCGCCGAGGTAGGTCAGCGTGAGCACGGCGCCGTTGCGCCCCTTCATCAGCGGGCGCGCGCCCTTGGCCAGCGCCGGCAGGCTGTAGGCAGAAATGTCGTGCGCGATGGCGAAGTTCTCGCGCGTCAGGCCGTCGAGGAATTCGCCGGTCAGTGCCTCGCCCGGAGCGAATCCGATCGAGTGGATCAGGATGTCGAAGCCGTCCCAGCGCTGGCCGAGGCTGGCGAACAACGCGGCGATCTGCGCATCGCTGGTGACGTCGCAGGGCAGGACGATGTCCGAACCGAACGTCTTCGCCGCCTCTTCGACGCGCGGCTTGAGCTTGTCGTTGACGTAGGTGAAGGCCAGTTCGGCACCTTCGCGGCGCATCGCATTCGCGATGCCCCAGGCGATCGAACGATTGCTGATGATGCCGGTGATCAACGCGCGCTTGCCCTGCAGAAATCCCATGTGCACTCCAACGATCGTTGTTTCGGGTGCGCAATTCTAGCGCAAGCGCACGGGATGGAGGCGCAGCGCGCCGACGAAGCGGGCGGTTGAATTAGGGCATGTACGAGGGCGAGGAGACCCGCCAACTGGCTTTGAACCTGGGTCAGGTTCCCGTCGCGCCACCCAAAGCTGACTGCATCTCGCGGTGGGAATACGATCGCGAAATGTACAAGCGGCGAAACGCGGTCGGGCGCTTGTTTCGCAGACCCAAAGGGTTTCGGCGCGTATTCTCTCGTTTCGACAAGCTGGGCGTCGCGTTCTCGCCTTCTTCCACATCGCGCTTATTGTGGATGGGTTACGCTAGTGTTAACGCGCCCTAGTTTGCCGCTTCGCGTCCGTGGAGCACGAGCTTCTGGCCAAGGCGGAGGGTGGCGTTCCGCGACAGGCGATTCCAGTGCAACAGGTCCTCCATGCGTACGCCATAACGGTTGGCGATGTGCCAGAGCGTGTCGCCGGAGCGGACGGTGCAGGTACCTTCGCTGGCCGATGCGGTCGAAGACGCGGACTTGTCCGCCTGGATCGGGTTTGCTTCAGGTGCCGTTGCCGCGACCACGGGGGCCTCGCTGTCGCGTCCCGGCAGCATCAGGCGGGTGCCGGCAGGCAGGGTGGCCCCGGTCGCACCGACGCGGTTGATCTGCGCCAGCGCAGTGGCGTCGACATCGTAGGCCAGCGCCAATGTATCGAGGCTTTGCGGTTGCTGCAGCTTCATCTCGCGCCAGCTCAGCCAGGCGTACTTCGGCAGCATGGCCAACGTCTGCTCGATTGCGCCACGCCGCTGCGCGGGAACGAGCAGGTGGAAAGGGCCGCGTTCCGGCATGCGGGCCTTGACGTAGGCGGGGTTGAGATGCCGCAATTCGGCGAAGTCCATGCCGGCAAGCTTTGCCGCAAGGCGCAGGTCGAGCGGAGCAGGCAACTCGAGCAGACTCAACGCATCGCCGGCGTCGGGCTCGGGCAACTCGACGTGGTAGCGCTCGGGTGCGGAAACGATGCACGACACGGCAAGCAGCTTGATCAAATGCTCGTAGTTCACCTGATTGAGGCGCAGCTTGGCGATTTCGGCCGGAGTGATGCTGCGGCGCTTGCCGAGCGCGGCGCGGACGCTGTTCTCGCCGGCGTTGAAGGCCATGTTGGCCAGGCGCCAGTCGCCGAAGCTTTCCTTGTACTGCTTGATCAGCGCAAGCGCGGTGCGGCTGGACGCAGTAATGTCGAGGCGGCCGTCGTATTCGCCATCGACGCGCAGCCCGTTCTCTCGCGCGGTGAACGGCATCAGCTGCCACATGCCGGCGACGCCATCGCCCCGGGCGGGGATCATGGTGTAGCTGGACTCGACCCAGGGCAGGAACGCGAATTCACCGGGCATGTCGTATTTTTCGATCTGCTCGGTGACGAGCAGGAGCAGCGGCATCGCCTCCTTGAACGCGGCAGACAGGTGAGCCGGACTCGATGCCATCTGCGCGGCGAACTGGCGCACCGTGGGGCTGTAGTCGCAGCCGGGCAGCGCATAGCGCGCGCGCAGGCGTGGCCAAGGCGAAGCCGGCGTCGTCGAAGCCAGCTTCGGCGCTTTCGGTTCGAGCGCGAGATCCGATACGGGGCCCGGTTGCGGCGGTGGCGGCACCACGGCCGCATGACGCACCACGGGCGCACTGCATGCGGCAAGCAGGACGAAGGCGCAGCCCAAGGTCGCGCAGCACGCGCTGAGCGTGAGCAGCCGCCGCTCGCGCCGGTTGGCGCAGGCGTTGCTGTCAGCCTCGGGTGACATGGCCAGAAATCATGCTGCAGGGGGTTCCGCAAATTCGACCGGCGGACTATAGCAATGAGTCAGAAATGCGCCATTAAAAAGTCATAAAGAGTAAACGAATAATTAACAATTCGTTTAGCCGGATTTCAGCATCGTAAATCTGTTCTAATTCGACTCCTTCTGCACTGCACAGCCTGCGGCTCCATGCCGGCCGAGATCAACGATTTCTATCAACATCCTGCGGTTCGCAGCCAGTTGCAGCATGAACTCGCCGCGCTGGCGCCTATTCTCGCCGGCGTCTACGGCACGACCGGCCTGTTCCTGCGCGCGCACGAAGCAGCGCCGGACAACTTGCCGGCGAATCTGTTGGCCAACGTGGTCGGGCTGGCGCTCGATGAGGCGCAAATCCTGCGCGGAGGCCTCGCCTGCGATCCGGGAGAGCTGCCGCTGGCCGGCGAGAGCTGCAAGCTGGTCGTCGTCCAGCATCTGCTCGAGCGCCTCGACGAGCCGGCGGCCTGCATGACCGAGATCGCGCGCGTACTCGCGCCCGAGGGCGTGCTGCTCGTGCTCGGGTTCAACCCGCTGAGCCTGTGGCGGCCTTGGCTGGCCGGCGCAATGCGGCGTGCGCGCCTGCCGCTGCGGATTCGATCGGCGCAAAGCTGGGCCGCGACGATCGACGCCCAAGGCATCGAGGTGTTGCAGACACGATATTCCGGCGCTTGGTCGCCGTGGTCGGCAGCGTCCGCCGAACAAACCGGCGCGGCCGGCGTCGCGGCGGTGGCGCTGGCTCGTCTGCGCGGTGGCTGGCTGCTGCTGGCGCGCAAGCAGCGCAGCGTGTTGACGCCGCTGCGCCTGCGTCGTGACACGCGCGAACTCGCGCGTAATCCGCGCCTGGTGCCGGGCGCGCATCGCGAGCATGCCCGCGTGATTGCGTCGATCGAGGAGGAGTGCGCGTGAGCGCCACGACGATCGTCGAGGTCTTCACCGATGGCGCGTGTCTCGGCAATCCGGGACCGGGTGGTTGGGCGGCGCTGCTGCGCTACAAGAAGGTCGAAAAGTGGGTCAGCGGCAATGTGCGCGAAACGACGAACAATCGCATGGAGCTGATGGGCGCCATCGGCGCGCTGGAGGCTCTCAAGCGGCCGTCGACTGTGCGCCTGACCACCGACTCGCAATACGTCAAGCAGGGCATCGAGTCCTGGGTGCCGCGCTGGCGCGCGAACGGCTGGCGCACGGCCGACAGGAAACCGGTGAAGAACCAGGACCTGTGGGAGCGGCTCGTCGCGGCAGCGGCCCCGCATGCGGTGGAATGGCACTGGACGCGCGGGCACTCGGGTCACGAGGAGAACGAGCGCGTCGACCAACGCGCGCGCAGCGAGGCGCTGAGCGCGCAGGAGATCATGCTGTGAGACAAGTGGTGCTCGATACCGAAACGACGGGCCTGGAAGTGAACAAGGGCCATCGCATCGTCGAAATCGGCTGCGTGGAATTGCTCGAACGCCGGCCGACCGGGCGCGAATTCCATCGCTACATCAATCCGCAGCGCGCGATGGACGCGGGCGCCACCGCGGTCAGTGGCATCACCGACGACTTTCTCGTCGACAAGCCGCTCTTCGCCGACGTCGCCGACGAGCTGCTGGCGTTCATCGATGGCGCCGAGCTGATCGCGCACAACGCGAGCTTCGACATGGGCTTCCTCGACGCCGAGTTCGCGCGCCTGGCGCAACCGGCCAGCGTCAGCGGGCGCGTGCGCGTGCTCGACACCCTGCTGCTCGCGCGCGAGAAATTTCCGGGGCAGCGGAACAATCTCGATGCGTTGTGCAAGCGACTTGGCGTCGACAACAGCCATCGTGACTTGCACGGCGCGCTGCTCGACGCGCAGTTGCTCGCCGACGTCTATCTCGCGATGACCGCGGGGCAGGGAGACCTCGGCTTGGGCGCGCACAACGAGCCGGCCAAGGCCCGGGTGCGCGCGGCGGCATCGGCGATCGTCGATGCGATGGTCCACGTGCGCCGTGCCGAGGCCGTGGAACTGGCTGCGCACGAGGCGCGTCTGGCTGCGATCCAGAAGTCGAGCAAAGACAACTGCCGCTGGTTGCGCGACTGAACGCCGCGCACCACCAGTTCAGCGATTGCGCACGAGAACGGCAGTTACGTTATCCGATCCGCCGCCATCGAGTGCAGCCAGGATCAGGTGGTCGACGCACTCCTGCGCCGAGAGATCTTCGCGCGCGAGAATTGCGGAAATCTGCCTGTCGTCCACTTCCTCGGTCAGCCCGTCCGAGCAAAGCAGTACCTGCATGCCGGGTGTGAACTTGCCGCGCAGCGTCTCCACGCGCAGGCTCTGCGGGTCGGTGACGCCGAGTGCCTGGGTGACGACGTTGCGGTGCGGATGCGTGCGTGCCTGTTCCTGGGTGATCGCGCCCTGCTTGATCAACTCCTGCACATAGGAATGATCCTGCGAAATCTGCTTGAGCCCGCCGTCCCAGAGATAGATGCGGCTGTCACCGACCCAGCAGGCCTCGTACTCGGCGCCGCTGACGTGCAGGGCGACGATGGTCGTGCCCATCGGCAGAGCCTCGGAGCGGCGACCGGACAACTGCAGGATGTCGGCATCCGCGCTCTGTACGGCGTGCGCGAGCGTACCGCCTGAACCGACTTCGCGTACGACCGCATCACGTGCGAGCGCGCTGGCGACTTCGCCGTGCGCGTGGCCGCCCATGCCGTCGGCGACGAGCCAAAGACCGATGTCCGCGTCGGCATAGTACGTGTCCTCGTTGTGCTCGCGGCGCAGGCCGATATGGGTGCCGTGTCCGAATTCGATCATGTCCTGTTCTTGTTTCGACCCGGTTCCGCGGATGCGTGTGCGCTCCTATTCGCGGCTGTCGCACTCCCACCCCGCCCCGATGCCGGTAGGCATAGCATGAAGCCGCGGGGTAAGGGGCGCAAGCGAAATGCGATGATCCCGCTCATGTGCAAGTCGTGAGACGCGTCACGTAAATGTTTGGGTCTGTTGGGATGCGATACGGAAAAAATGGGGTACAGGCGGAACCTGTCGGCTGCGCGCAAGTGTGCCATGTCGGGACAGGGAATCCGGCGTCCGCGGCGTCGCCGGCAATTCATCGGGCAAGTGGCATCGCCAAAAAGAGCGATTGGCCCGTCGATCGCGATCAGCACGCGGTTGCCGGGATGCGGATGGGTCGCGGCGCAAACCGGCCATGACGGCTCCCGGTGGCGCAATGGATGTTCGCAGACGCGTAACTCGGAACACACCGCCACGCGCGGTCAGCGGCGGCATGGGTCTCCAGGCCCGCTTGCGCTCACGGCGTGATCGTCAATCGATACGCAGATTACGCCGCTGGAATACGCTGCCGCCGGCATCGACCGCGGACAGGCGATAGCTGCCGGGTGCGAGGAACAGCACAACCTGGCCGAGGTCGCGGTCGACCAGCACGCGATCGGCCGGAACCGCCTCGTCGCTCTCGCCGGCGTGGCGCGCCTCGATCAGGCAGGGCAGGTGAACCGCGCTCAGCTCGACGTCGATCGCGACCGGCGTGCGCGCGCCCGCCAACGCGAGCCAGTCGGGTCGGCCGACGATGAACTTCGCCGGCGGTGGCAGCACGACGCTGATGTCGTAGTAGCCCGGTTCAAGGCTCCACCCGGTGCCGTCGCGATCGCTGACAAGAATGCTCGACGTGGTGATCGCGAAGCGCCGCACCAGCTCCCGGTAGCTCACGTATTCGCGCGCGGCGTCGATCGGGCGCAGCAAGGTCTGGTCGACGGTAAGCGGGTCGAATCCGGTCTTGCGTTTGAGACGCAGCGCCATCGGCTCGGCGTCGAGGTAGCCGGCGCGCTCGTGCGCGTGTGCATAGCCCGCATGCACGAGCAGCCGCGCATTGGGCGCGGCGCGGAACACGCGTTCGACGATGTGTTGTGCCTGGTCTTCCTCGCGTGTTTCCGCGTCGGCCCCGGCTTGCGCGGATTCGTAGGGTACGACGACGTAGCCCAACTTGAGGGCATGGCGCACGATCTCGCCGTACAGCGGTTCGCGCAGGTAGGTTCCGCTGGCCTGGATCGGGTAGCCACGTACGCCGAGCTCGTGATCGCGTTCGTCGAGACCCTCGACGGCGAGATGGGTGTAGCCGAGTTTGCGCAGCTTCGGCAGCAGTTGCAGGGTGAGCGCGCGCGTCTGCGCGACATGATGCGCTTCGTTGATCACGACGATGCGGCGTTCGTGCGCCAGCGCGGCGATGCCATCGGCGGCATCTATCGCGCGATGGGTTTCGCGATCGGGCAATGCCGCCGGCGTGCCACGCAGACCGGGCGCGCCGAACGGGAAGCGGCGCACCGCGGTGTCGTAGTCGCCAAGTTCGGAATCGTTTGCGGCGAGCACCTGGGCGATCAGGTTGCGCAGGCCACCCTCGCTTGCGTCGTAGCGCCTGCGGTAGAACTCATGTACGGCAAGCGGCGAGCCCAGCGTGTTCGCTTCGCGCTGCAATGCATTGAGCTGGGCGAACGTGCCGGGGCCGACATGTTCTGTTGCCGACTCGCTTCTGCTCGCGTCCGCGGAGACTTGCGGCTTCGAAACCTGAGTGCAGCCGGCGAGCAATACCGCAGCGAGGATGAATCCATTGGCCGCGAGGCCAGCGCGCATCACAGCGACAGCGTGCGTCCGCCATCGACCGGGACGTTGACGCCGTTGACGTAACCCGCGGCAGGCGAGGCAAGGAACGCGATCACGGCGGCGACTTCCGAGGCCTCGGCGAAACGGCCCAGCGGCACGCTGGCGAGCATGGCTTTGGAAATGTCGTCCGTGCTCTTGCCGGTCGTGCGTGTTCGCTCATCGAGGATCTGGTCGAGGCGCTGGGTTTTCGTGTAGCCCGGCAGCACGTTGTTGACGGTGATGCCATGGGGGCCGAGTTCTGTGGCCAGCGTCTTCGCCCAACTCGCCACCGCGCCACGGATCGTGTTGGAGACGCCGAGATTGCGGATCGGCTCCTTCACCGAGGTCGAGATCACGTTGACGATGCGCCCGTAGCCCGATGCGCGCATGCCGGGCAATACCGTCTGCAGCAGCACCTGGTTGGCGAGCAGGTGCTGCTCGAACGCGGAGACGTACGCTTCCACTGTTGCATCCCGGGCGGCCCCCCCCGGCGGTCCGCCGGTGTTGTTGACCAGGATCTGCACAGGATCGGGTGCGGCGATCGCCGCCTCAATCCTGGCACGCAGTGCGGCGTGGTCGCGCATGTCGACGGCGATGCTCGCATGCTGCTGGTTCGCATGCACGACGGGCAGCGCGGCGAGCGCGGCGTCGAGCGCCTCGCGCGAGCGCGCGAGCAGGGTGATATCGGCGCCGAGACGCGCAAGCTCGATCGCCGCGGCGCGGCCGATGCCTTGCGAGCCGCCGCAGACCAGCGCATGTTTACCGGAAAGATCGAGATCCATGAGGTTCCGTTTTGTACGCCATCCCGCGGGGAGCGCCGGGATGATCTTCTCAATGCCGCATCGACATCTTCTCGGTCATCAGCGGCAGCAGCTCTTCGTCGCTTTCGCCATCCGGTGGCTCGATCGAATCGAGTTCGAAACCCATCGTCGTCGCGTCGTCGTCATCGAGGCCGTCGAACGCGCGGAACTCGGCGTCGAGCAGGGCCATGTGCGCGGCATCCTCGTCGTCGTAGCGCAGCGTCTCGCCTTCGGCGTTGAACACCTCGGCTACACCCGAGTCGAGCACGCGCAGGCGCGCCCAGACCAGTGCATCGCCGAGTGAAGCGATCCACCATTGTTCTTCGTAGTTGTCTTCGTCGCTCATCGTGGTTGCCGGTTGCGGATGGGCGTGACCAGTGTACACGCGCGGAGCGCCGTGGGCGCAACGCAGCTGCCGTCAATGCGCAACCGCCGATTCAACCGCGGGGGCGCTCGCGCGGACGAACATCGCGGCGAGTGCCGCGGCCAGCAAGGCGAATATTGCGCCGACGAAGAACGCCGCATGGTAGCCGCTGTTGATCGCGACGAGTTTGTCCGCATTCGCGGCGAGCGCGTGGCCGGTCTGTGCCGCGGCGAGGCTGGCAAGCACGGCGAGGCCGAGTGCGCCGCCCATCATGAAGCTTGTGTTGACCAGCCCTGAGGCGACGCCCGATTCGCTCGGGCTCACATCGCTCATCGCCGCGAGCAGCACCGGGTTGAACGCCATGCCGGCGCCGAGGCCGAGCAACAACATGCCGGGCAGGATGTCGAGCGCGAATCCGCCGCCGACCGGCGCGCGCGCGAATAGCGCGAGCCCGAGTGCGGCGAGCGCGAGTCCGGCCGCGATCGGCCAGCGGATGCCGAAACGCAACACGACCTTCGCTGACAGGCCGAGCGAGAACGCGGCCATGATCAGGTTGGCCGGCAGGAAGGCGAGGCCGACCTGCAACGGGTCGTAGCCGAGCACCTGCTGCATGTACAGCGCGGAGAGGAAGAACCAGGCGAACATCGACGCGGCCCAGAGCACGCCGACCGCGTTCGCGGTCGAGACGTTGCGCAGGCGGAACATGGCGAGCGGCATCAGCGGGTGGGCGACGCGCGCCTCGATCGCGAGGAAGATCGCGAGCAGCGCGGTCGCGGCGCCGAGCAGGCCCAGCGTCTGCACCGAGGCCCAGCCCGCGCTGTTACCGTTGATCACCGCGTAGACGGCGAGCAGCATGCCCGCGGTGACGGCGATCGCGCCGGAAACGTCGAGACGCGGATCGGCCTTCTCGTTGTGCGTGTCGGGCAGCAGCTTGAGCGAGAACGCGATAACCGCCGCGCCGACCGGCAGGTTGACGAGGAAGATCCAGTGCCAGTTCAGCGTGTGTGTCAGCAATCCGCCGAGCATCGTGCCGATGCTGCCGCCGGCCGAGCAGACGAAACCGTACACGCCCATGGCCTTGGCCCGTTCGACGGGTTCGGGGAACATGTCCATGACCAGCGACAGCGCCACTGCGGCGATCACGGCACCGGTGACGCCCTGCGCCGCGCGCGCGACGATCAGCATCTCCTGCGACTGCGCCAGTCCACAGGCGAGCGAGGTCAAGGCGAAGCCGGCGATGCCGAGCAGGAACCACTTGCGGTGCCCGTACAGGTCGCCGAGGCGGCCGCCGAGCAGGAGGAACCCACCGAAGGTCAGCATGTAGGCGTTGATCACCCAGGCCAGCGAAGTGTCGTCGAAATGCAGGTCGTTCTTGATCGAGGGCAGGGCGACGGTGACGATGGTCGTGTCGAGCACATCCATGAGCACGCCGAAGCAGAGCACGGTCAGCGCGAGCCATTTGCGCTTGTCGGCGTGGGACGTAGAGGTGGAATTCGGTCCGATCATCGTTGGCATTCTCGTGGATTGTTGCTTGTGCGACGAATGGGTCGGGCAGAAATCGACATATGTCCCTGCGCGCGATTGTCGCCGTGTCGAGGACCGGAACAATATGGAAAAAATTGCAGATGTGAAAAATTTTACCGCTGCGCAACGGCCGCGTGCGATAGTGGTCGAAGCGTCTGTTGATTTTGCCCGCAGCCGGATCGTCTTAGCCGTGCAATCCGGCAATCCACCCACGAGGAATTCCATGTACGCGCGCGCCATGCTTTCGTTCACGCTGCTCGGTCTCGCCTGCGTCGCGAATGCGGCACCGGTGACTTACGAAATCGATCCGGCACACACCTATCCGAGCTTCGAGGCCGACCACATGAACGGGCTGTCGGTCTGGCGCGGCAAGTTCGACAGGACTTCGGGCAGGATCGTGCTGGACAAGGCGGCCGGGACTGGCACCGTCGACATCGCGGTCGATGCGGCCAGCGTCGACTTCGGTCACGACCGGATGAACGAAAAGGCAAAGAGCGAAATATTCGATGTCGCCAGATATCCGCAAGCGACCTACAAGGGCAAACTCGCGCGCTTTCGGAGCGGCGCACCGACCGAAGTCATCGGCGAACTCACCCTGCATGGCGCCACCAAACCGCTGACGCTGAAGATTGCCTCGTTCAAGTGCATCCCCGACCCGATGCACAATACGCGCGAACGCTGCGGCGCCGACGCCTACGCGATGTTCAACCGGGCGGACTTCGGTGTCGATCGAGGCAAGAAGAATGGCTTCAGGATGGAAGTGAACCTGCGCATCCAGGTCGAGGCGGTGCAGGTCGAGTAGCTGCGCTGAATTTTCCCACCGGTCACGCCGGCGGCATGGGCTGCGAAGGCGAGCGACGAAGCGAACATTCGCGCGGTGAATCGGCTGCGCCCGTTGACAAAAGTCTATGTCGCCCCGACGTCTTCGTTCCCCACTGTGCAGGAAAATCCCATGCCTCAGGCCAACGGCTATGCCGCTCACGACGCCCATTCCGCGCTCGTGCCGTTCACGTTCGAGCGCCGCGCGCCCGGTGCGCGCGACGTGCAGATCGAGATTCTCTACAGCGGCATCTGCCATTCCGACTTGCACCAGGCGCGCAATGATTGGAGCAATTCGCTCTACCCTATGGTTCCGGGGCATGAGATCGTCGGCCGCGTCACAGCGGTCGGTGCGCAGGTGATGAAGTTCAAGGTCGGCGAACTTGCCGGCGTCGGCTGCATGGTCGATTCCTGTCGCGCTTGTTCCGCGTGCGCGGACGGGCTGGAACAATATTGCGAGAACGTGCCGACCTGGACCTACAACTCCAGGTTGCGCGGCAGCGAGGAGCTCGCATTCGGCGGCTACTCCGACCAGATCGTCGTCGACGAGCACTTCGTCGTGAAAGTGTCGCCGAAACTCGACCTGAAATCCGTGGCGCCGCTGCTCTGCGCGGGCATCACGACATGGTCGCCGCTGCGTCATTGGAAGGTCGGAAAAGGCCAGAAGGTGGGCGTGATCGGTCTTGGCGGGCTCGGCCACATGGGCATCAAGTTCGCCAAGGCGCTCGGTGCGCACGTGGTCATGATCACGACCTCGCCGGAGAAAGCCAGGGACGCGATGCGTCTCGGTGCGGACGAAGTGCTGCTGTCGACCGACGGGGTGCAGATGAAGCGGCACGCGCGCAGTTTCCATTTTCTGCTCGACACGATCCCGAACGGTCATGACCTCAATCCGTACGTGGCGCTGCTGCAGCGCGACGGTCACCTCGTCCTCGTCGGCGCGCTGATGGAACTGACCCCGCCGCTGTTCGGCGGCAGCCTCGTCGGCGGTCGCAAGAGCATTGCCGGTTCGGCAATCGGCGGCATCGCCGAAACCCAGGAGATGCTCGATTTCTGTGCCGAGCACGGCATCGTCGCGGATGTCGAAATGATCGATATCCAGAACGTCAACGATGCTTACGAGCGGCTGCTGAAGAACGACGTGAAGTACCGCTTCGTCATCGATATGGCCTCGCTCGGGAGCGCGGGCAACGGTTGATCGGCATGCGGCGGCACCGACGCCGGGCCCTTCAGGACTGTCGCGCGGGATGCGAAGCCGATACAGTGCGGCGTCGCCTTTCTGCGGAGCCTGCATGTCGATAGTCGTCGAAACTCCACGCCTCGTTCTACGCCGCCTCGAAGAGCGCGACGCGGCCTTCGTACTGAACCTGGTCAATGATGCGGACTGGCTGAAGTTCATCGGCGACAAGGGCGTGCGCACGCTGGATGACGCGCGCGACTATCTGCGCAATGGTCCGATGGCCATGTACGCGCAGCACGGCCATGGCCTGTATTGCGTGCAGTCGAAAGCGAGCGGTGAGCCCATCGGCATGTGCGGCCTGATCAAGCGCGACACACTGCCCGACGTCGACCTGGGCTATGCCTTTCTGCCGCAGGCGCGTGGCGGCGGCCATGCGTACGAGGCTGCGTCGGCGACCATGACCTACGCGCGCGAGACGCTCGACCTGCAACGCATCCTCGCGATCGTTTCGCCCGGCAACGCGCGCTCGATCGCGCTGCTCGAAAAACTCGGCTTCCACTTCGACAAGTCCTTGCGTCTGCCGCCCAAGGAAGATCAGGAGACGTTGCTCTACGTCGCGCAAGGCTGACCGCGCCGGCGCAGCAAACTCTCGCTCAGCCGCACCACTGGTGTTCGCACGGCACGCCGTCCTGGTCTCCATCCATCTGCGTATTCGGGCAGTTCTTCAGGAAGAACTGGGCCTCTTCGCACGATGTCATCTGCGAGCAGCGAGTGCGCCCGTCGCAGGAAAATAACTGGGCGGGCGCCAGCAGCGGGACCGCAGGCATCACCGTGTCGACAGGTGCTTGCCGCGTGGCCGGATTTCCGGGTGAAAGAAACGCATAGATGGCCAGCGATCCGAGCGCCATGAGTCCCAGAGCCGTCACCAGCGACGACCTTGTCCGGGCCGAATCTTGTGGCAAGGGCTGTCGCGATCGAACGGCCGGGCGCATGATCCGTATCGCACGTTTCCTTCCATCGGTCCGGTTCTCGGTTTCGAACGAGATCAGTTCGCCGATGTGCGGACGTACGCCGTCGCGCGGGAAAGCGGAGACGTGCACGAATATTTCATCGTTGCCGGAGGCCGGGGCGATGAACCCGAATCCCCGTTCGTCGTTCCATTTGACCAGCGTGCCATGGATTCGCACCAGGGTAGTTTAAGGCCGGCGACGGCTGCATTTCCACAGAAGCTTCTGCGTCTGCCGCGCAGGAAGCTCGGGAAATGCCGCCTTGCGTGGCAAGGCCTTCGGGCGCCGGGCGGGTCGCGGAGCGGAAAGAAGCGGGCTCAACCATCCAGGCGCTTCATGTAGATGATGCGCGCATATCCCTTGGGCTCGCCTTGAATGACGGCCTGCTTTTCGTAGCCCAGTCGTTCGTAGAAGGCGGGCGCCTGGAAGCTGTGGGTCGACAAAACCACCTGCTCGCAACCCCGGCGTGACGCTTCATCCTCGGCGGTCTGCAGCAGCGTTCTGCCAATGCCGCGACCACGCCGTGAATCATGTACCCAAAGGTGCGCGATCACGCAGCAACCTCCCCAAGTGTGGCCGTTGAACGCCGCGATGATTTCGCCATTGTCGTCGCATAGCCGGCCGGCGATGAGCTTTCCATCGAAGTAGCCCGTCGATTGTGCATTGAATTCATACACGCGCTCGACGAGGAACGCTTCGAGCCGCAGGCATTCGTCTTCTTCTTCGCAGAGTTTCACCAAAGGCATGGCGCGTCGGGCATTGGACATAGCCGGCCAGACCGGACAACCGTCTGCTTGCTTTCGCGGCCGGGCTCAGTGCGCCGCTGCGCCACCGCCCTTGGCCGTGAACGGCGGCCGCGCGAACCAGATCACGACGATCAGCGAGAGGAAGATGTAGCCGAGCATGTGGAAGATCTCGTTGAACGAGATCTGGTAGGACTGCGAATCGATCATGCGTTCGAGCACGCGATAGGCCAGCGGATCGTTGCCCTGGCCAATCGTCGCGACTGCCTGTTGCGTAGCTGGATCGAAGGGAGTCAGGTGCTCGCTGAGCTGCGCGTGGTGGACGATCGCGCGGTGCTGCCACATGAAGTTGGTGATCGAGGCTGCGAAGCTGCCGCCGAGATTGCGCACGAAGGTGGCGAGGCCGGTGCCCGAGGCGATTTCGTTCGGCTGCAGGTCGGAGAGCATGATCTGCATCAGCGGCATCAAGAAGAAGGTCACGCCGAGGCCCTGGACGAATTGGGCCATCGCGACGTGGTGGAAGTCCACGTCGAGATAGAACCCGGAACGGATGAAGCTGGTCAGTCCCATCACGCAGAACGCCGCAGAAGCGGAGAAACGCAGGTCGACGCGATTGATGTACCGACCGACGAACGGTGTCAGCAGGATCGGCAGGAATCCGATCGGCGAGGCGGCCAACCCCGCCCAGGTCGCGGTGTAGCCGACGTAGCGCTGCAACCACTGCGGTATGAGCACGTTGATTGCGAAGAACGCGCCGTAGGCCATGGTCATCGCGATCGTACCGAAGGCGAAATTGTTGTGGCGGAACAGTTTCAGGTCGACGATCGGTTCCTTGTCGGTCAGTTCCCAGATCAGGAAGACTGCGAGCGCGACGGCCGAGACGATCGCAGTGACGATGATGAAGTTCGACTGGAACCAGTCCTCGTCGTTGCCCTTGTCGAGCACGATCTGCAGCGCGCCGACGCCGATCACGAGCGTGGCCAGGCCGACGTAGTCCATCTTCGGGCGGACAACCTGCTCGGACCGTCCGCGCATCTGCGTGTAGACGACGAGCGCGGCGAGTACGCCGACCGGCACGTTGACGAAGAAGATCCATGGCCAGGAATAGCTGTCGGTGATCCAGCCGCCGAGGATCGGGCCGGCGATCGGCGCGACAATGGTGACCATGACCAGCAACGCCAGCGCCTGACTGCGCTTTTCGGGCGGATAGATCGACAGCAGCAGGCTTTGCGTGACCGGATACATCGGGCCGGCAACCGCACCTTGGAAGGCGCGGAACGCAATCAGCATCGTCATGCTCTGGGCAATGCCGCAGAGGAAAGAGGCGAACACGAACAGCAGCGTCGTCGCAACGAACAGCCTCACTTCGCCGAAGCGCCTGGCGAGGAAGCCGGTCAGCGGCAGCGCGATCGCGTTGCTGACCGCGAACGAGGTGATGACCCAGGTCGCCTGATCGGCACTGGCGCCGAGATTGCCGGCGATGGTCGGCAGCGACACGTTGGCGATCGTCGTGTCGAGCACCTGCATGAACACGGCGAGCGACAGGCCGACCGTGGTCAGACCCGGATTGGCGGGGCGGAACGGTATTGGATTGGGTGTGGCCATGTTCTTGAAGACGGTGAGCGGTCAGCAGTGGGCGGTTGGAGCGGCCGCACTTGAGCTTGTTGCGCTCATCTCCGGACCGCTGACGTTCAACGCGCCAATTCGCTCATTTCTGCGACACGGTTTCGGACAGGCGCGCGGCGTTGTCATGGATGATGCGGTCGATGTCCGCTTGCGCGCCCTGCATCTGGCCCTGGTAGATGTCGGTCGTAAACACCGGCTCCTTCGGCGACTGCTGGGCGAGCGCCGGGCCGCTCTGGTCGTGCAGGTTCACCTCGACTGCCATCGACAGGCCGATGCGCAGCGGGTTCTTGTCGAGTTCTTTCGGATCGAGTTCGATGCGCACGGGAACGCGCTGCACGATCTTGATCCAGTTGCCGGTTGCGTTCTGCGCGGGCAACAGCGAGAACGCACTGCCCGTGCCGACGCCGAGGCTCTGCACTTTGCCCTTGAACTCGACCTTGGAACCGTACAGGTCGGATTTCAGCGTCACCAGCTGACCGATGCGCATCTGCGCGAGCTGCGTCTCCTTGAAGTTCGCGTCGATCCAGACCTGATGCAACGGCACCACCGCCATCAGCGGCGTGCCCGGCTGGAGGCGCTGGCCGACCTGCACGCTGCGCTTGGCGACGTAGCCGTCGACCGGCGCGTAGATCTTCGCGCGCGCATCGTTGAGATACGCCGTGCGCAACGCCGCGGCGGCGGCGAGCACGTCGGGGTGTTTGGCGATCACGGTCTCGTCGACGAGCGCCTTGGTCGTGCTCAACTGCTGCTGGGTCGAAGCGAGCTGGCTTTCCGCGGCGGCGAGCGCGTCGCGGGCGTGCGCGAGCTCCTCGGCCGAGATCGCGCCCGTGGCGACGAGACCCTGACGACGCGCGTAGTCGGCGCGCGCGCGGTCGAGCGAAACCTTCTGCGCGGCGACGACGGCCTGGCCGCTTTCGACGTTGCTGTACAGGCCGCGCACCTGGCGCACGGCGCGCGCGAGCTGCGCTTCGGACTGCTGCAGGGCGATGCGCGCATCGCTGCCGTCGATCTCGACGAGCACGTCGCCCTTGTGTACGAGGTTGCCGTCGTCCGCGTTGATCTTGACCACGGTGCCGACGACCTGCGGCGTGATCTGCACGACGTTGCCGTTGACGTAGGCGTCGTCCGTGCCTTCGTACCAGCGTCCGATCGTGTAGTACCAGATGCCGAAGGCGATGGCGGCGAGGACGACGATCAGGAGGACGAGGCGCAACAGGAACTTGCGCTTGCCGTTGGTCGGTGCGGCCGCTTGGCCGGCGGTGGGGTTCGGGGTGCTCATGGAGGGAATCTCGGAAAAACCAGGAAAGTGGTTACGGTGCGGCGACGGCAACGGGCGCTGTCTGGCCGCTCGCATCGAAGCCGCCGCCGAGCGCCTGTACCAGGCGCACCGAGGTGTCGACCTGCTGCGCGGCGAGCGCGGCTGCGCGTTGTTCCGCGGCAAGCAACTGCTGCTGCACGCTCAGCGTGTCGAGGTAGCTGCCGATGCCGGCCCGGTAGCGTTGTCGGGAGAGATCGAACGCCTGACGCGCAGCATCGACGGCGCGCTGCTGGGCACCGATCTGGGTTTGCAGCGAAGCCAGATTGGCGAGCTTGTCGGCGACGTCGTTGACCGCGCCGACCAGGGTGGCGTTGTAATGGGCGACGGCGAGGTCGTAGCTCGCGTCGGCACGGTCGAGATCGGCGCGGCGGCGGCCGCCGTCGAAGATCGGCAGACTGACCGCCGGCTGCACCATTAAGAAGCGCGCGG
The DNA here is from genome assembly GCF_057139185.1 of Rudaea sp. Lineage (NCBI taxonomy): Bacteria > Pseudomonadati > Pseudomonadota > Gammaproteobacteria > Lysobacterales > Rhodanobacteraceae > Rudaea > Rudaea sp. The sequence goes on from NZ_DBNHDN010000030.1 coordinate 162,695, forward strand.
GCAGCGAGAACAGATTGTCCGCCGACGAGGAGGTGAGGCCGGCGAAGGCGGAGAGGCTGAGGTTCGGCAGGAATTCCGTCTTCACCGCGGCGATGTTCTTCGTCGCCGCTTCGACCCTCCAGCGCGCGGCGACGAGATCGGCGCGGCGGCCGATCAGGTCGGCGGTCAGGTTCGGCGGCAGCGCCAGCGCGGCGGGCTGCAACACTTTTGGACGCGCGATATCGAGGCCGCGGTCCGGGCCCTTGCCGAGCAGGACGGCGAGCGCGATGCGCCCCGAATCGATGCCCTCGTTCGCGACCGCGACCTGTTGCTCGGCGCTGGCGACCGTGGCTTCGGACTGCTTCACCTGCATCTGGTTGTCGATGCCCGCGGCGACGCGTTGCTTGACCAGCGCGTGCGAGGCGTTCGCACGCTTCAATTGCGCGTCGGCGACGTCCTTCTCGGCGAACGCGTAGCCGAGCTGCACGTAGGCGCGCGCGACGTTGACCGACAGCGAGAGGCGCGCGGCGTGCACGTCGACCTCGGCGGCGCGGGCCTGGCCGAGCGCGGCCTCCCAGGCGGCGCGCTTGCCGCCCCAGATGTCGAGCCCCCAGTTGAAGCTCGCGTAGACCGCCGGATAGGTGGCGAACGAGCCGCCGATCGGCTTCGGGAATGCGGTCGTCGGCAGGCGCACGCCGGCGACGCTCGCATCCGCGTTCACGGTCGGCAGACGCTTCGCGTTCTGCGCGTCGACCTGGCTTTGCGCCTGCTTGGCGCGCGCGTCGGCGCTGGCGAGGTCGGGGTTGTCCTTGAGCGCTTCGGCGATCAGCGCATCGAGCTGCGCATCGCCGAGCCGGGTCCACCAGTCCGACGCGGGCCATGCGGCCTGCGTCGTCTTGATTTTGGCGAAGCTGCGCTCGCTGTGCAGCGTCGCCGCGTCGATCGCGGTGCCGTTGGTATGGAGGCCGCCGCTGTTGGCGCAGCCGGCGACAACCGTGGCGAGCAGCAGGGGAGCGAGTCGGATCGCGCGCATGGTCGCGTGGTGCCCGTTCGGGTTCATGGGGTTTCGTCCAGCGTGTCGCGCACGCTTTTGAGCAGGTCGAACAGTCTGGTGCGGTCGGCGGCATTCAGGTCGCGCAGGGCCAGGTCCTGCGCGCGTTCGATGAACTGGCTCATCCTGCGCCACAGCTCATCGCCGGCCGGAGTCAGTTCGATCGTCAGTGCGCGGCGGTCTTGCGCGTGCGGCTTGCGTCGCACATAGCCCTTGTCCTCGAGCTGATCGATCAGGCGCGTCATGGCGCCGGCGTTGTGATCGAGGAAACGCGCCAGGTCGCCTGGCATCTGCGGGCCGTGCTTGGCGATGATCTTGACCACGAGATGCTGGCTGTAGTTGATCGCGATGCCGCTCGCCACGAGCTGGTGCTCGATTTCACGCAGCAAACCATCGCGGATCTGACGGATCAGCATCGGGAAGCTGGAGTCGTCGCGGAGGTCGCAGAGGGGGAGTGCTTTTTTCACGCAGCAATAATATTGCCGGGACAATGATTGTCAAGGCAATTACATACTATTAAGTATATTTAATACGACGGTGGTGCGGAGGATGGACTCACCGGCTGTCCGGCCGCAAAACGAACAACCCCCGGACAAGGCCGGGGGTTGTTCGTTACTGGGTTTGGTGCGGGTGCGGCTTACTTCTTCTTCGCCACTTTTTTCGCGGCCTTCTTCACGGCCTTTTTCGCCGCAGCCTTTGATGCCGGCTTGGCCGTCGGTGCCACGGCGTCGGCGAGGCGTGCGACCTGGCGCTGCACGGTCTGCTTCGCCGCGAGCTGGGCGTCCTCGATGTCCTTGACCAGGTCGCCGAAGTCGTCGCGCGCGCGCTTGACCTTCTTGGTCAGCGCTTCGGCCAGCCCGGCCTTCTTCGCCGCCGGGTTGAGCTTGACGACGTGGCTGTTCAACTCGTCGACGCGCTTGAGCAGTTCGTCGAGGTCCTTGCGCCCCGGCACGCCGAGTTTGCCGAGCGCGCGCGACACGCGCGTCTCGAACACCTGCTCCAGCCGGTCCCAGGTTTCCTGGGTGCGCTCGCGTACCTGGCTGACGCCGGACTCGACCGCGCCGCGCACTTCGTCGACCTTGCCCGTGGCGATCTTGCGCGTGGCGGCTTCGAGGTTCAGCCCCTCCTTGACCAGGTTCTCGAACAATTTGGTGCCGTCTTCGCGCGCCTTGGTCAGCGCGCCGAGGCCGGCCAGCCAGATCTGCTGTGCGGACTCCATGATCGACTTGTTCGCCGCCGCGTGGTCACCCGCCGCCGCTTTGCTCCTGGATTTCAGTTTCGGTTTGCCAGCCATTGTGTTCCTCCCGGTTCGATTCGAGGACGCGGATGCGTCGTCATGGGTCCAATCTAGGCATGCAGCCTAGAATATTCACACTATCGGATCTGCGAAAACATCCACTTCTCGTCAGGCGAGCCCCTTGTCGAGATGGGTCTGGATCTCCTTCTCTATCATCGGTTTCAGCGCGCCGAGCAGGAAGCCGAGTTCGGCGGTGACGCGTACCTCCTTGTCGGTCACGTGGATTCTGCCGTGTGCGCCGGGACGCTCGAAATGCAGGGTGTCGCCGTCCCATTCACTTTCGATGCCGAACTTATTGCCTATCGCGGTCGCGGTCTTCTTCACTGCGGCCTTCGCCTCCTTCAGCGAATGGTGGTGCTTGCGACGGATATCGATGCTGGGCATGGTGGCTTGGTCCTCGTTCGTTCAGGGCGGTAACGCGGAGTCGTATGCTACATTGTGGACAAACGAGCGGGACACAATCGAGCATGCGTATTTCCTTCCCGGGCAAGGAGCAGGACGACATCTTGGTCGGCGCCGGCGAGACCCGAATCGGCGCGGCGGCCGACAATAACATCGTTGTCGGCGGCAGTGGCGTCGCCGCGCATCATCTGCGCCTCAGAGCCGGCGAGCGCGGCATAGAACTGGTCGTGCCCGACGCGCAGGCGCGCACCCATGTGAACACGCGGCCGGTGCGCGAGAAGGCGATCCTGCGGCTCGGCGACGTGGTCAGCCTCGGCAGCGTCTCGTTCGTGCTCAAGCCCGACCATGACGCCGACATCGGCAGCGACATTCCGCCACCGGCACCAGCATCGGCATCCGCGCCGGCGGGCGGCCTGCCGCCACGTGTACTGTTGCGCGGCCTGTCGGGCATGCGCTTCGGCAAGATCGTGCCGGTGCGCGGCCGCCTCGTCGTCGGCAAGGGCGCGCAGGCCGATCTCGATCTGGATGAGGCCGGCATCGCCGCGCGGCATGCGGCGGTCGAGTTTGCCGACGAAACGATCGTGCTGCGCGGCCTCGGTGCGGGTGCCACCGCCCAGGTCAATGGCATAGTGGTGCGCGACGCGGTTCTGCGTGCCGGCGACCAGATCTGCTTCGGTCGCGACCGCTTTCTCATCGAGGCGCCGGGCCTGCCGCAGCGCACCGTGCAGGGCACCGCGCCGGTGTGGCAAGCCAGCACCGACCCGGCCATCACCCGGACGATGCGGGCGATTGCGCGGGCGGACGAGGCGGCGCCCGCGAATTCCGCCGCGGGCGGTCGCGATGCCGACGCCGGCAAGAACGACATCTGGTGGCTGATCGCCGCGGCTGCCGTGATCGCCGCGGGTCTCGTCCTGTTGTTCCTCGGGGTCATCTGACCTGACCGGGCCCGCGCAGCGCATGCCGAACGATGACGTCCCATCCCGCCCTCGTCGTCTGCGAATACTGTGATTCGGTCTGGCGGCGCAGCGCATTGGCCGATGACGAGATCGCGCGCTGCGGATGCTGTGGCGCCGTGCTCTACCGCGCCAGCCGGCTCGATCTCGACCAACTGCTTGCGCTGACCCTGGCCGCCGCGATCGTCTTCGCCATCGCCAACGTCTCGCCGGTGATCCGCATCGCGGTGAGCGGGCTGCACAACGAGGCAAACCTGCTGCAGTCAGTCGCCGCGCTGTCGCACGGCTCGGGCTTCATTGTCGGCCTGGTTGCGGCGGCGACGTTGTTCGTCGTGCCGCTGCTGCAGATCGTCCTGCTCGGCTGGGTGTTGCTGTTCGCGCGCGCGCACCGGCGTGCGCCGGGCTTCGCCTTCGCCATGCGCTGGCTGCAACGGATCCGGCCGTGGAGCATGACCGAAGTATTCCTGCTCGGCGTGCTGGTCGCGATCGTGAAGCTGTCCGCCATGCTCAGCGTGATCGCCGGCCCGGGCACCTACGCAACCGTGGTCCTCACCGGCTTGATCACGCTGATCGCCAAGCGTGATATCCGCACGTTGTGGGACAAGCTGCCCGCCGGCGAGGCTGTGGAGTTCGCCGAATGACCGCCGCGCCGCGTGCCACGGAGTTGGGCCTGGTCGGCTGCCATACCTGCGGCCTGACCTGCGCGATCGGCCAGACGCGATGTCCGCGCTGTGCTTCGCATCTGCATCCACGCAAGCCCGACTCGCTCGCGCGCAGCTGGGCCTTGCTCATCGCCGCGCTGGTTCTATATGTCCCATCGAACATGCTGCCGGTGATGTACACGAGCATGCTCGGGCGCGGCGAGGCAAGCACCATCCTGCACGGCGTGGTCGAATTCTGGAAAGCGGGTTCGTGGGACATCGCGCTGCTGATCTTCATCGCCAGCGTGGCGGTGCCATCGACAAAATTTCTCGTGCTCGGCATGCTGCTCGTGAGCGCGCGGCGCAAGAGTCCCTGGGCGCGGCCGCAGCGTGCGCGCTTGTACCGTTTGGTCGAACTGATAGGCTACTGGTCGATGCTCGACGTGGTCGTTGTTGCGCTGGTCTGTGCGCTGGTCCAATTCCACCTGCTCGGCACGGCCGAGCCGCGCGCCGGCATCGTGTTTTTCGGCCTCGTCGTCGTGCTGACGATGTTCGCGGCGATGAGTTTCGATCCGCGCCTGATCTGGGACGCAGACGATGACGCATGACGGGGGAGAGCAAATTTTTTGATTTTTAACCACATTCCCAAAGTACATTGAATCAGACATGACCGAATCCGGAACCGCGGCCGCGCCGCCGGCGCCGACGGCGAAGCGCCGGCGCTGGAGTGCGGGCCTTATCTGGCTCGTGCCTGTCGTCGCCGCGTTGATCGGCATCGGCATGGTGATCCAGAACTGGGCCTCCGAAGGGCCGGTCATCGAAATGTCGTTCATCACCGCCGAAGGCCTCGAGGCGGGCAAGACGCAGGTCAAATACAAGGACGTCGTCATCGGTCTGGTCGAGTCGATCCGCCTTGCCGGGGACAACACGCACGTCATCGCGCGCGTGAACCTGGGCAAGGACGCCTCCGGTTTCGCCACGGCCGATGCGCGCTTCTGGGTCGTGCGCCCGCGCTTCGGCACCAGTGGCGTGTCCGGTATCGGCACCTTGCTCTCCGGCGCCTACATCGGCGCCGACATCGGCGAGTCGCACGAGGTGAAGAAAATCTTCGTCGGTCTCGAACGCCCGCCCGCGGTGATCCACGGTTCGCCCGGCAAGCGCTTTACCTTGGTCGCGAACGACATCGGTTCCCTCGACGTCGGCTCGCCGGTGTACTACCGGCGCATCCAGGTGGGCCGTCTGGTGTCCTACGAACTCGACAAAGAAGGCAGGCAGATGCATGTCGACATCTTTGTCGATGCGCCGTACGACCGCTTCGTCAACGTGTCCTCGCGTTTCTGGAATGCGAGCGGCGTCGACCTCAACCTCGATGCGGGCGGGTTGAAATTGAACACGCAATCGCTCGCCACCGTGGTCGCCGGCGGCCTCGCCTTCGCGACGCCGCCCGGGCCGCGTGACACGACACCGGCCTCGGACGGTGCACAGTTCCAGCTGTTCGATGACATGCAGGCCGCGTTCGCGCCGCCCGACGGCGAGCCGGACTATCTGCAGATGCGCTTCGAGCAGTCGCTGCGCGGCCTGAGCGTCGGCTCGCAGGTGGATTTCCGCGGCATCGTCGTCGGCAAGGTGGTGTCCATTCGCCTCGATTACGATGTGGACAAGCACAGTTTCCCGCTGATCGTCGGCGTAGTGATCTATCCGCAGCGCTTCGGCGCCGCCGGCGAGAAGATCGCGCAACTTGCGCCGCGGGACGGCAACGACCAGAACAAGCGGCTGGCGTACCTGATCGAGCCGATGGTCGCGCGCGGCCTGCGCGCGCAAGCGCGCACGGGCAATTTGCTGACCGGGCAGTTGTACATCGCGCTCGATTTCATTCCCGGCGCGGTGAAGGTCGCATTCGACCCTGCAACGCGACCGGTCGAACTGCCTACGACGCCGGGCAGTTTCGATCGCCTGCAGGAACAGCTGACCGGCATCGTCGACAAGCTCGACAGGATTCCGCTCGAAGCCATCGGCAAGCACCTCGACAGCACGATTGCCCGGCTCGACCGGACCTTGCGCCAGGTCGACGAGGCGACGCTGCCGCAGTTCAACGCCACGCTCGCCGGCGCACAAGGCACGCTCGGCACTGCGCAACAGGCGATCGCGACCGACGCCCCGCTGCAGCAGAACCTCGCGCAGACACTTGCCGAAATGCAGCGTGCGGCGCGTTCGCTGCGTGCGTTGACCGACTATCTCGGTGTTCATCCCGAATCGCTGCTGCGTGGCAAACCAGTCGATCCGGCGCTGCGCGAGGCGCCGGAAAACGACGGCAAAGGAAACAAGCCATGACGTCGAGCTTCACTATTTGCCTGCGCCTGCTCACGGTATCCAGCGCGTTGCTGCTCGCTGCCTGCGCCGGCACCTTGCCCACCCGCTACCACAGCCTGCTCGACGCCCCGGCCGATAAAAAAGTTGCGACAGGTTCGCCGGCGCCGTTTCTGATCGACCTGCGACCGGTCGGTATACCGGCACAGGTCGACCGGCCGCAACTCGTCGTTCGCGACGGCGGCGGTGTGCTGCCGCTCGAACAGGAACGCTGGATCGCGCCGCTCGCGGACGAGGCGCGCGCCGCGTTGTCCGCCGATTTGTCGCGCGAACTGGCGACGACCGACGTTGCTGGTCAGCCGCGGCCTGCGGGCGTGCGCGTGCTGAACATCAAGATCGACCTGCGCCGTTTCGATTCGGTGCCGGGCGCCTACGCAGCGGTGGATGCGGTCTGGAGCCTGGCCGTGGACGCTGCGGCAGCGTCGCCACTGGTCTGCGCCAGTGCCGCGCGGGCAAGCGCGGGTGCGGGTTACGACGAGCTCGTGCGTGCGCAGCGGCGGGCGCTGGCGGACATCGCTAGTCGGATTGCGTCTGCGCTGCGGACGTATGCCGCGGCGGGGAAGGGCGCTTGCCCGGCCGGTTGATCCGCACCTGCGGCAGGCGCCACAACATCAGCGCGGCGAACACCGCGAAATAGAACAGCGGCTCGCGCTTGTCGGCTTTTACCAGCCACAGGAAATGGAGCAGTCCGAGCAGGGCCGTTGCATAGACGAACTTGTGCAGCTGGCCCCAACGTCTGCCGAGGCGACGCATCATCTTCTGCGTCGAGGTGACGGCGAGCGGAATCAGCAGCAGCCACGCGGTGAAGCCGACGGTGATGTACGGCTTCTTCGCGATCTGCGCGAAGACGTCCGCCCAGTAGCCGCCGAGATCGACGAACAGATAGATGAGCAGGTGCAGGCTCGCATAAAAAAAAGCAAACAGGCCGAGCATGCGCCGGTAGCGCATGGCCTTGTGCCAGCCGCTGACGCGGCGCAGCGGGGTGATCGCGAGCGTGGCGAGCAGCAGGCGCAGCGCCCACAGTCCGCTGCGGTGCTCGAGTTGAGCGACCGGGTCGGTGCCGAGGTCGTTGCGCAGTGTGTCCCAGACCAACATGGCCAGCGGCGCGAGGCAGAGCAGAAAGAACGCGGGTTTGCTCGCGGCGATGCGATCCTTGAACATGGTTGTCCCGTGTGCCACCCGACGCGGCCTAGAAATACTTGCGCAGGTCCATGCCGGCGTACAGGCCGGCGACCTGGTCGGCGTAGCCGTTGAACGGCCTGGTTCCGATGCGGTTGCCGAACAGGTTGAGGCCGTCGCCGGCGATGCGCCGCTCGGTGCGCTGGCTCCAGCGCGGATGGTCGACGTCCGGATTGACATTGGAATAGAACCCGTACTCGCGCGGCGCGGCAATGTTCCAGGTGGTGCGCGGCATGACCTCGACGAATTCGATTTTCACGATCGATTTGATGCCCTTGAAGCCGTACTTCCACGGCACTATCAGGCGCAGCGGCGCCCCGTTCTGATTCGGCAGTTCGCGCCCGTACAGGCCGGTGGCGAGGAAGGCGAGCGGGTGCATCGCTTCATCGATGCGCAAGCCTTCGCGATAAGGCCAATCGAGCACGGCGTCGCGTAGTCCCGGCATCTCGGATGGCCGGTTGACCGTGGTGAACGCAACATACTTCGCCTGCGCGGTCGGCTTGAAGCGTTTGAGCAGGTCGGCCAGCGAAATACCGTTCCACGGGATCACCATCGACCAGCCCTCGACGCAGCGATGGCGGTAGATGCGTTCCTCGAGTGCATGCGGCCTCAACAGGTCCTCCAGTGTGTACTTGCCGGTGACCTCGGCGTGGCCGGCGATTTCCACGCTCCATGGCGTCGGGCGGAATCGGCCGGAATTCCGCGCCGGATCGCCCTTGTCGGTGCCGAATTCGTAGAAGTTGTTGTAGTGCGTCGCATCTTTGTAACTGGTCGGCGGGTCGGTCAGCGTGTACTCGCCTTTTCGGGTCACGCTCAATGCTTTGGGCTCCGCGGCAGGGGCCTCGGCCGCCGCGCTGGGGGCATTCTCCGAGCCGCATCCGGCAACGAGTCCGGCCGCGCCGAGGCCGAGCATCTTGATCACGTTGCGGCGTTGCCGGTACACCGCCTCAGGCGTGATCTCGCTTGCGCGGATATCGGAGCGTTGACGTAGATGCATGTTTATTCTCCTGTGGCGGGCGCGATCGCCGCCTCGCCGTGCATGCATTATTCGACCGATCCGGGCGATTTTCCTTACAAACGCACGATGTCGGCTGGCGCGCAAGCAAGAGGACAATTTTGGCAAACCGCTTCGGCATCGTTCGCGGGCTCGGCTAGAATGCCGCGTCCTCGCTGCCGCCGAAACCCATGCCTCCTGCGCAAACCGAGAAGCCTGTCCCGGTGCTTACGATCGACGGTCCCTCCGGTTCCGGCAAGGGCACGATAAGCGCGCGGGTGGCGGACGCGCTCGGCTGGCATTTGCTCGATTCGGGCGCGCTCTACCGCGCGGTGGGCTTTGCCGCGAGCATGGCTGGGCTGGATCTGTCCGATGCCGAGGCGGTCACGCGCTGTGCCGAGACGACGAAGATTTCCTTTCGCGACCCCAGGAACGGCGGCGAGACGCGCGTCATCGTCAATGGCCTTGACGCCACGGCCGAGATCCGCACGGAAACCTGCGGCGCGGCGGCTTCGGCCATCGCGGCGATCCCGTCGGTGCGCGCGGCGTTGCTCGAGAAGCAGCGCAGTTTCCGCAGGAATCCGGGTCTCGTCGCGGACGGGCGCGACATGGGTACGGTGATCTTCGCCGATGCCGGGCACAAGGTTTTCCTGACAGCCAGCGCCGAGGAGCGCGCGAAAAGGCGCTATAAACAGTTGAAAGAAAAGGGTTTGAGCGTTACACTAGCAACCCTTTTGCGCGAGATCGAGGCACGCGATGTGCGTGACGCCGAGCGCGCAGTGGCGCCGCTCAAGCCGGCGCCGGATGCGATCCTGATCGATTCGACCGGACTGTCGATCGATGCAGTCGTGGCCAACGTGCTGGAACTGGTTCGCTCTTAGGAACATAGAAGCAAAGCATTTTGGCCACGGATTACACGGATAGACACGGATCGACAAGCTGCGGCTTCATCTGTGTTCATCCGTGCGATCCGTGGCTGAAGCGCTTTTTGGCCCCCGCCGTTTGCGGCGGGGATTTATGACGGTACGAAGGCGGCAACGCCCGAGTGCCATAACCGGTGGATCGCGCCGACTAGCCAACCCCGGGCGATCCGATCATCAACTAGAGAATCAACATGACCGAAAGTTTTGCCGAACTGTTTGAACAGAGCCAGCAATCGCTGGCGAAATTGAAGCCCGGTGTCATCGTCTCGGGCATCGTCGTCGAAATCCGCAATGACGTCGTCGTCGTCAACGCGGGGCTGAAGTCCGAAGGCATCGTGCCGATCGAACAGTTCCGCAACGAGGCCGGTGAGCTGGAAGTGCAGGTCGGCGATGAAGTGAAGGTCGCGCTTGACGCGATCGAAGACGGTTTCGGCGAAACCCGCCTGTCGCGCGAAAAGGCCAAGCGTTCCATGGTGTGGGACGAGTTGGAAGAAGCGCAGAAGGCCAACGCCACCGTGACCGGCCGCGTGTCGGGCAAGGTCAAGGGCGGCTTCACCGTGGACATCAAGGACGTGCGCGCGTTCCTGCCGGGTTCGCTCGTCGACGTGCGCCCGGTGCGCGATCCGGTCTTCATCGAAGGCAAGGATCTGGAATTCAAGATCATCAAGCTCGACCGCAAGCGCAACAACGTGGTCGTGTCGCGTCGCGCGGTCGTCGAGAGCGAGCATTCCGAGGAGCGCGAGCAGATGCTCGAGCGCCTGCAGGAGAACGCGGTCGTCAAGGGCGTGGTCAAGAACCTCACTGACTACGGTGCGTTCGTCGACCTCGGCGGCATCGACGGCCTGCTGCACATCACCGACATGGCGTGGAAGCGCGTGCGTCATCCGAGCGAAGTGGTCAACGTCGGCGACGAGCTCGAAGTGCGCGTGCTGCGCTTCGATCGCGAGCGCAACCGCGTCTCGCTCGGCCTCAAGCAGCTCGGCGAAGATCCGTGGGTCGCGATCAGCCGTCGCTATCCGACCGGCACGCGCCTGTTCGGCAAGGTCTCCAACGTCACCGACTACGGCTGCTTCGTCGAACTGGAGCCGGGCGTCGAAGGTCTTGTCCACGTTTCGGAAATGGACTGGACCAACAAGAACGTCAACCCGGCCAAGCTGGTCCAGGTTGGCGACGAAGTCGAAGTCATGGTGCTCGATGTGGACGAGGAGCGTCGCCGTATCTCGCTCGGCATGAAACAGACCCAGTCGAACCCGTGGGAAGCGTTCGCCGCGATCCACAAGAAGAACGACAAGGTCTCCGGCCAGATCAAGTCGATCACCGATTTCGGCATCTTCATCGGTCTGGACGGCGGCATCGACGGTCTCGTCCATCTGTCCGACATCTCCTGGCAGGCCACGGGCGAAGACCTCGTGCGTCAGTTCAAGAAGGGCGACACGGTCGAAGCCGTGGTGCTCGCGGTCGATCCGGAACGCGAGCGCATCTCGCTCGGCATCAAGCAGCTCGAGCAGGATCCGTTCGGCCAGTTCATGGCGGCGAATCCGCGCGGCAGCATCGTCACCGGCACGGTGAAGGAAGTCGACGCCAAGGGTGCGACGATCGAACTCGCCGAAGGCGTCGAAGGCTATTTGCGCGCGAACGACATCGCCAAGGAGCGCATCGAGGATGCAACCCAGCATCTCAAGGTGGGCGACAAGGTCGAGGCCAAGTACACCGGCATGGACCGCAAGGGCCGCATGCTGCAGTTGTCGATCCGCGCGAAGGACGAGGCGGAACTGGCTTCGGCACTCGAGGAGTACCAGTCGGCCGCAGGCGGCACGACCAAGCTCGGTGCACTGCTCAAGGAACAGCTCGGCAACAAGGGCTGATCGATGACGCATGTCCGGCGCGCGGGGCGCGCCGGACATGCACTCGTCAAGGACAAGAAAGTTTTGCTAGGGGACGCAGCATTCATGACCAAGTCCGAGCTGATCGAAGCCTTGGCCTCGCGCCAGAAGCATCTGGCATTCAATGACGTCGAACTCGCGGTTAGAAATGTTCTCGAGCAGGCCAGCCAGGCGTTGGCGCATGGCGAACGCATCGAGATCCGTGGCTTCGGCAGTTTCTCCCTGCATTTTCGCCCACCACGCATGGGGCGCAACCCCAAGACCGGCGCGCCAGTCGCGCTGCCCGGCAAGCATGTGCCGCATTTCAAGCCCGGCAAGGAGTTGCGCGAGCGCGTGAACGGCATCGCGACCGAGGGACGCTGAGAACCCCTTCGCGGCACAACGAGCGAAGAGCCGATCTTGCCTGGAGTCTGGCGCGACGTCGCAGCGCAGGTTCCGGGTGCGCGAGATTGACTCGCCTGGCCCATGGCCCGCTGCCGGCCGTTCGTTGCGTGAATGTTCGCTTCGGCATCCAACCTTCGAGGTGCGGACGCCGTGCGCGCAAGTTGTCGAGCGCAGCAGCCTTGGGGGCAGGTTCTGAATCCATCCGATCTGCGATAATCCCGGGCGTAGCGACTTTCGGCCAACGCATGCGCCTGATCTGGATATTGTTGATACTCTTTTTCGCCGTGGCTGGCGCGATCTTTGGCGCGCTCAATGGCGATGCGGTCGCCTACGACTTCTATTTCGCCACGTTCATCGCGCCGAAGGGCGCGATGCTGATCACCTCGATCCTGCTCGGCTGGCTGCTCGGTGGCGCCTTCGTCTACTTGGGTCCTGTGTTGCGTCTACGTCGACGTCTGCGTGCCCAGGCAACCAGGCTGCAGGCAGGCGACGCAACCGCTGCCGCTGCGCCGGACCTTGCGACCAGCCAATCGTCGCTGGACGCCGGGCGTCGCTGATGCAAACCATGCAAATTCTCGCCTTGGTCTGCGCCGCGTTGCTGCCGGCAGCCGCCGTTTCCGGTTGGTATCTGGGCAAGCGTGGCAGCGAACGCCGCCGCCATGCGCGCGTATCCGAGCTGTCATCGAGCTACTTCCGCGGCCTCAACTACCTGCTCAACGAGCAACCCGACAAGGCGATCGAGGTATTTCTCCAGCTTGCCGAATTCAACCGCGACACGGTGGAGACGCACCTTGCGCTCGGCAACCTGTTCCGCCGCCGCGGCGAGGTCGATCGCGCGATCCGCGTGCACCAGCACCTGATCGCACGACCGAACCTGTCGGACGAGGAAAAGACCATCGCCCTGCTCGAACTCGGCGAAGACTACATGCGCGCGGGGCTTCTCGATCGCGCCGAGACCTTGTTCACCGATCTCGTCGCGATGGACGCGCAGGCGCCGTCCGCGCTCAAGCACCTGATCGGCATCTACCAGCACGAGAAGGACTGGGAGAAGGCGATCGAGCATGCGCGGCGCATGGAAAAAATCACCGGCGAATCGCAGGGTGCGACCATCGCCCAGTTCTATTGCGAGCTCGCCGAACAGGCACGCGCCGCCAAGCAATATGCCGACGCGCACAAGTGGCTTGATCTTGCGTTGCAAAGCCAGCCGGAGAGCGTGCGCGCGCAGATCGTGCTCGGTCACCTCGAGCTGCAGGAGGACAACGTCAAGGCGGCCGTCGCCGCGTTCGAGCGCGTCGCCACACTCGATGTCGACTTCGTTCCCGAAATCCTGCCGCAATTGCTCGACTGCTATGCGCGCCTCGGCCAGATGCAGCGTGCGGAAAAATTCCTGCTCGACAACATCGATCGCTCCCATGGCGTCGCGCCCGTGATCGCGCTCGCGAAGCTGTTTGCGAGCACGCGCGGCGAGGCGATCGCGATCGAGTTCCTCACCCGACAGTTGCGCCAGCGACCTTCGGTGCGCGGCTTGATGACGTTGATCGTCACCGATCTGCATCGCTCGGAAGGGCCGGCGCGCGAGAACTTGCTCGTGCTGCAGGACCTGACCCGACGCCTGCTCGAAGGCCAGGCCGCGTACCGCTGCACGCGCTGCGGTTTCGGCGCCAAGTCGCACCACTGGCAATGCCCGAGCTGCAAGACCTGGGGCTCGGTGCGGCCGTTGCATGGCGTGGCGGGGGAGTAGGGTGTGAGTGCTGCGTGCACGCTGCATGTTCAGGGCCGCCATCCCCGCGTTCACGCGGATGATGCAACAGCCCTCCGGGACTGAACACGATGCCGGAATCGTCCGCATTTCCTCTTGCGCTGGCAAGCATGGCGGTTTCCGCTCTGACAACGTGGCTGTCGATCCGCTACGCGCATCGTCGCGCGCTGTTCGATCTTCCCGGCCAGCGTCGGTCGCATTCCGCGCCGACGCCACGTGGCGGCGGAACAGGAATTGTCGTTGCGTCACTCCTGTTTTTCTGTGGGCCGTTTCTACTGACGGGACATGGCCCCGACCGAGCCTTTGGCCTGGCGGTGGCGTTCGCGCTGGTCCTCGTCGCCGCTGTCGGATGGTGGGACGACCATCGCCCGTTGTCGGCGCGTACCCGGATACTCGTGCATTTTGCCGCGGCGCTCGTGCTGCTCGTGATTCCGGCTGTCGCGGAAATTCCCGCATCGCCTGCGGTGGTCGCCCAGGGATGGAAGCCCGGCTGGATGAGCTTCGGCGTGGCGCTGACGCTGCTCGCGCTGCTGTCGGTGATCGTTGTCTGGTCGATCAACCTGCACAACTTCATGGACGGGATCAACGGGATACTTGCCTGCCAGGCTATTTTCGTTTTTGTCGTGCTTGGTGCACTGACCTCATCGCCTGGTCATCAATTGTCGATGTGGGTTCTTGCTGCGGCGACGCTGGGTTTCCTGCCGTTCAATTTTCCGCGGGCGCGGATTTTCATGGGCGATGTCGGCAGTGGCGCGCTCGGTCTGCTTGTTGCAGTGGCGGCCGGAATGTCCATCAACACCACGCGGCCCCTTGTTGCCCCCGCATTGATCGCCGTGTCGGCGTTCGCGGTGGATGCGACCTGCACGCTGGTTTCGCGGATGCTGCGCAGGCGGCGCTGGCTCAGCGCGCACCGGGAGCATCTTTATCAGTGGATGACGCGGACCGGAATGTCGCATACGCGAGTTGTGCTGTGCTACGGTCTCTGGAACTTGTTGATAGTCCTTCCGGTATTGTTATGGTGTGTCGACGGCAATAATAATTTTCAAGGCAGACAAGCAACTATCCCCGTCGTTGCGCATGGAAATGCCGAGGTTTCGAGTCTGTTGGACAATCGAATGTGGAACGGCTGTGCCGCAACGGTAGCCATCTACATGCTTGGCGTCGCGGTGTGGATATTCGGAAAACGCTGGTGTTTGAAAAAAATAAAGGACAAGGCATATCCGTGAAGCCGCGTAGCCTCATCGCCGCGATCCATCCGCGCCTTGCCGTCGTCCTGCACGATCTGGCCATGGTCTGGCTCGCGTGGATCGCGACCAACTGGCTGCGCTACAGCCTCGAGCCCGCGGCCGTGCCGCAGGTTGCCTTCGCGCCCGAGGCGGCGATCGTGGTCGTCGCGCAGGGGCTGGTGCTGTGGTGGACCGGGCTGTACAAGGGCCTGTGGCGCTTCGCCAGCCTGCCGGATCTGTGGAACATCCTGCGCGCCGGCGTGCTCGGCGCGCTCGGCATCGCGGTCGCGCTGTTCCTCTACAACCGCCTCGCCACCGTACCGCGCACGGTGCTCGTGGTCTATCCCGCCGTGCTCGTGCTGTTTCTCGGCCTGCCGCGCCTTGCCTACCGCTACTGGAAAGACAGCCGCCTGGATTTCGCGCGTGGCGTTCCGGCCAAGCGCGTGCTCGTGCTTGGCGCGGGGCGGGCCGGCGAGACCCTGATCCGCGAGCTGTCGCAGGAGCGCCGCTATCGCCCGGTCGGCATCCTCGACGACAACGCGCAACTGCGCGGTGCCAAGGTACACGGCGTGCCCGTGCTCGGCACGATCGAACAATTGCCCGACCTTGCCGGCGAGGTCGCCGCCGAAATGCTGCTGATCGCGATGCCCTCGGCGAGCAACGCGCAGATGCAGCGCACCGTCGAGCTGTGCGAAGGGACGGGCATCCCTTTCCGCACCGTGCCGCGGCTGCAGGATGTCGTCGCCGGGCGCATGGCATTCAATGAGCTGAAGGAAGTCGCGATCGAGGACCTGCTCGGTCGCGACCCGGTGCAACTCGACTGGACCGCGATCCGCACCGGCCTGTCCGGCGCACGCGTGCTGGTCACCGGTGGCGGCGGCTCGATCGGCTCGGAACTGTGCCGCCAGGTCGCGCGCCTCGGTGTCGAGTCGCTGACCGTGCTCGAACTGTCCGAATTCAACCTTTATCGCATCGAGCAGGAGCTGAAACAGGAATTTCCCGACCTCGTCGTCAATGCCGTGCTCGGCGACTGCGGCGACGCGGTCGTGTGCGATCGCGTGTTCGCGCAGGCGCGCCCGCAGGTCGTGTTCCATGCCGCCGCATTCAAGCATGTGCCGCTGCTGCAAACCCAGGTGCGCGAGGCGTTCCGCAACAACGTGCTCGGCACGCAGGTCGTCGCGCAGGCGGCGGACAAGTACGGCGTCGGCGGCTTCGTGCTGATCTCGACCGACAAGGCAGTCAATCCGACCAGCGTCATGGGCGCATGCAAGCGCGCCGCGGAAATCTTCTGCCAGAATTTCGCGGCACGTTCGCACACGCGCTTCATCACGGTACGCTTCGGCAATGTGCTCGATTCCGCCGGCAGCGTCGTGCCGCTGTTTCGCGAACAGATCCGCGGTGGCGGCCCGGTCACCGTCACCCATCCGGAGATCACGCGCTACTTCATGACGATTCCCGAGGCCTGCCAGCTCATCCTGCAGGCCTCGGTGCTCGGGCAGGGCGGCGAGATCTTCGCGCTCGACATGGGCGAACCGGTCAAGATCAGCTACCTCGCCGAGCAGATGATCCGCCTGGCCAACAAAGTGCCGGGGCGCGACGTGCATATTGTTTATACGGGCTTGCGTCCGGGCGAAAAACTGTTCGAGGAATTGTTCCATTCGCAGGAAAACTACGTCGACACCAGCCACGCGAAGATCTTCCTCGCCCAGCCACGCAGCATGTCTTGGGATCTGCTCAACGTCCAGCTCGCGCGCGCGACGCATGCCGTGCGCGACTACGACGAGGAAACTCTGCGTCGCTGCCTCACCAGCCTGCTGCCCGAGTTCGCCTGGCGCGAGGAGGGTGAGGCCGAAGTCGTGCCGATCGCGCGCGGGCAAAACTAGAGCGAAAGACCGAGCCACGAAGAGCACGAAGAAAAACCGAGAATTTCTTTTGCCTTCTTCGTGTTCTCCGCATTCTTCGTGGTTAAATCTTTATTTCGTAATGCAGTCAGGAGCAACAATGGCGAAACCGATGCGCAAAGTGGTGTTCCCCGTGGCCGGCCTCGGCACGCGCTTTCTGCCGGCGACGAAGACGGTCGCCAAAGAAATGCTGCCGGTACTCGACCGCCCGCTGATCCAGTACGCGGTCGACGAAGCGGTCGATGCGGGGGCGGACACGCTGATCTTCGTCACCAACCGCTACAAGCACGCGATCGCCGACTACTTCGACAAGGCTTACGAGCTCGAGTCCAAGCTTTCGCAGTCCGGCAAGAAGGAACTGCTCGCGCTCGTCCAGGGCACGCTGCCCAAACACGTGCGCTGCATCTTCGTCACCCAACCCGAGGCGCTCGGCCTCGGCCACGCCGTGCTCTGCGCCAAGCAGGTCGTCGGCGACGAGCCGTTCGGTGTGATCCTCGCCGACGACTTGATCTGGAATGCCGGCAAGAGTTGCCTGCGCCAGATGTCCGAGCTGTCGCAGCGCGAAAACGGCGCCGGCGTGATCGCGGTCGAGGAAGTGCCGCGCGACCAGACCGACAAATACGGCATCGTCGATGCGACGAAGATCAACGAACGCGCGGCAAAGATCAACCTGGTCGTCGAGAAACCCAAGCCAGACGTCGCGCCGTCGAACCTCGCCATCGTCGGCCGCTACGTGCTGCCAGCGCGCATCTTCGAGCTGCTCGAGAAAACCGAGCCGGGCGCCGGCGGCGAGATCCAGCTCACCGACGCGATCGAGGCGCTGCTCGGCGAACGCTCGGTGCTCGCCTATCGTTTCGAGGGCACGCGCTTCGACTGCGGCAACAAGCTGGGCCTCGTCCAGGCAACGCTGCACATGGCGATGCAGGATCCGAAACTCGCCGCGGCGACGAAGGATTTCATCCGCACCTCGCGGATCGCCGGCTGATTCATCGGACGCAAGTTCCGGCGCAGAGTCGATTGGATGTGTGCGTTATGCCCACTACACATCCTTTATCGTGTCAGCGTGGCCGTGCTACTCAAAATCGGGAGACGTCGGGCCTACTCGCTGCGCTTCATCCGGGCTACGTTGCTGCCGGCAGTTATCGTCTGCGCACGGAATTTGAGGCGGGTGTCGGTGCCGCAGCTCACCTGGTTCGTGCCGGTGCCGCACAGGCGGAACGTGGTCGTGCTCGCGTGGCCGATGTTGTCCTTGGTGAAGTACGGCCGGCCCAGCACCCCGA